>JADGOA010000332.1 GCA_017883215.1 Thermoanaerobaculia bacterium
CGCGCAGCACGCCCGCGCGCTCGAAGACCTTGGCGTCGATGAAGAGGTCGACCAGCCCTTGATCGAGCATTCCGTCGCCCACTTCCATCTTCAGGATATCGAGCGCACGTTCGGTCGGCACAGCGCGCTTGTACGGCCGGTCGCTCGCGGTCAGCGCGTCGTAGATGTCCGAGACCGTCATCATGCGCGACTGCAACGGGATTTCCGATGCCGTCAGCTTCCGCGGGTAACCGCGACCGTTCAGCTTCTCGTGGTGGGCATAGGCGATGGTGGCCACCGACGACAGGTCCTTTGTCCAGGGGATCTTCTGGAGGAAGTTGAACGTGTGCGTGACGTGGCTCTCGATCTCGCCTCGCTCTCCGGCGTCGAGATTGCCTTTGCGAATCGACAGGATGCGCGCCTCTTCCGGCTCGAGGAGCAGCTTGCGGTCTCCACGGAAGTCGACGAAATCACGCGTGGCCACGTGCTGGAGGTGCTGGAACTCTCCCTCCGGCAGGACTGTCGGCTCGTTCGACTGGGCCACGAACGCGAAGTCCTTCTGCAGACCCTCCAGCAACTCACGAAGCTCCGCGTCGACGTTCGTCGCGAATTCGTCGTAGCCCTCGCGCCCGATTCGCAGCAGGTAGTCGAGCTTTCGCTTGTTGGCTTCGTTCTCGACCGACTTCATGTTGAACTCGAACCGGCCGCGGATCGTGTCCAGCTGCATCGGATAGAGCTTCTTTTCCTTGACCAGCACCTGCTCGCGGACACCGACCTTCCCGAAATCATGAAGGAGGGACGCGTAGCGGATCTCGCGGATCTGCTCTCTCGTGAAACGGACGTCGCGATAGGCGCCATGGTCGATGTGGTCGAGGACCTTCGCCAGTTCCACCGTCAGGTCGGCCACGCGGAAGGAGTGACCGGAAGTCGTCGGATCCCGTTGCTCGATGGCGGTGACGGCAGCGGTGACGAAGCCTTCGAACAGCCGCTCGATCGACTCGTACAACAGGTTGTTCTCGACCGAGACGGCCGCCTGGCCAGCCAGTGAGCGCATGAGCTCGACGGTCTCGTCGTCGAAGGCAACCACTTCCTCCGGCACCGTGGCTGCCGTCAGCTTTCGCGACGCGCCGGGCCGTTTGCGGTTGATCAGCTGCAGGATGCCGATGAGGTCGCCTGCGTGATTCGTCATCGGGATGACGAGCATCGAGCGCGTGAGGTAGCCGTTCTCCTTGTCGAAGGAGCGGGCGATCGAGTACTCCGCCCCTTCCGGCAGGTTGTACGCGTCGTCGATGACCAGTGTCTCGCCCGTCATGGCCACGTAGCCGGCCAGGCTTCGCCGCGTGATGGGAAGGATCTTTTCCTGGAAGTCGACATCGATCGAGTCGTTTTGCGCCAGTTTCCAGCGGAGGACTTTCCCCTCATCCGGCATCTCGTCGAGCAGGTACAGCGATCCGGCATCCGAGCGCGACAGCTCGCGCGCCTTCGTCAGGATCATGGTCAGCAGCACGCGATGATCGCGGACCGTGGCCAACGCCACGCCGACCTCGCTGACCTGCTGGAGCTCGCGTGTGCGGTCGCTCAGCTGCCGCTCCAGCTGTTCGGCCCGCATTCTCTGGTAGAGGTGCTGGAAGGCGCGCTTGACCGTGTTCAGAAGTGCCGGTGTGCTCGGGTCGGCGGGAAGCTCGAAATAGACGCTGTCGTTTCTGAGCCACTTCGGCTGTTCGGACAAGCCGATGCCGACCACTGCCGTTCGCGAGTCGGTCGCTACGATTTTCGGCAAAACGACCTGCGGATCGAGAAGAAGCACGCGTAGCGCCGAGCCGTCGATCCCGATCTTCCCCAGATCCTGCACGCAGCGCTGCTGGATCGACTCGCGGGTCAACGCCTCGGCGTAGCGGCCGATGGGAAACGATTCCGAGTGGACCAGCGTCAACGTCTGCATGGCAAGACCGGTCAACGACACAGTTCTAGCTCGCGACCCGTGCTGAAAACTGCCCTGTTGGCGCCGTTCTTCCACGCAATCGACGAACCCGCTTACAATGCGCGGCACCAACCAATCATTATGCACCGCCCGCCGGAGAATTCCGTTCTCCGGGCGGTCGTTTCTTCGCACACACCGTTCCCGAGGAGGACTCATTGCCTGCCTATACCACTGAGAAGATTGCTCCGAAGTACCATGAGGCTCTCGTCGCCTGGCAGAAGAAAAACTTTCCGGAGCTCGCATTCCTCGAGGACAACTGGTCGAAGGTCTATCCCGCTCAGACTCCCTACCAACTCGTTGCCAAGATTGGAAAACTGAACTCCGACTCCATCGGCTACGGCCGCTTCGCCGGTCAGCAGCGATTCGAGAACGCAGGTGACATGGTCGGCAACATGTTCTATTCGGCGCGTGACATCGTTCGCGCGCAGGCCTCCACCGAGCTCGGCTCGATCCAGCAACATCGGCTGACACTCGAAGAAGCGCCGACGGATCAGATGAAGATGGCGGTCCTGCGCATCATGGCCGAGGAGCTGCGCCACGCTTACCAGATGTTCTGGGTTCTGGATCACGATCAGTCGTGGAAGAAACCGGGGCATCCCGACATCGCCGCGGAAACGATGGACGAGCTGCTCAACATGGAGCTCGGCAACCACGTTCTCGACGCCTTCAACATCCCCTTCTCGAACTTCCTCGATAACGTCATCTTCGCCACGGTCATCGACCTGGTCGGCAAATACCAGCTGGAGATGCAGAAGGTCTTTTCGTACGCGCCGATGGCGCGATCGATGGGCCCGATGCTCTCCGAGGAAGGGTTCCACATCGGCTCCGGACGCGGTTTCCTCAAGGAGCTGGCCATCGGCGGGACGAACGGCACCGGCGCCTATTCGATCGGCGACATCCAGAAGGCGCTCAACGCCTGGATCCCGCGCGGGCTGGAGATGTTCGGCAACGAGCGTGGAGGCGAGACTGCCGTGGCCTTCGGGTTCAAGGATCGGAACAACGGCACCGCCCAGGCCGAGTACCACAGCGAAGTCCGCGAGGTTCTCGAGCTGATCAACGTCGAGATCGTGAAGAGGATGATCAAGGAGATCACCGCTCCCGACGCGCGCAGCGTCGTGCGCGAAGTCCAGGACACCGGCGAGACGATCAAGGGCGTGTCGCCGCAGGATCTCCTCTTCGTTCCCGACGTGAAGTTCTTCCGCAAGCGCGGGGTCGAGGAGATCGCGCTGATGCCCTACGACGTGAACGGCAATCTCCTCACCGACGACGCCAAGCCGGTCAGCGGCGAGAAGTACCTCCAATACCTCGGCTCCGTCCTCCCCGGCTACTACATGCGGACGAACGAGTTCACCAAGTATCGCGAAGCACTGCTCGGACACCAGCGCCTGTCCGGTTCGTACGGCTGGTGATCAGGAGTGCGGACGTCCTCGTCCGCCACGATCGGACGTCCTCGTCCGATCGTTGTACCGTGGCCTGCGAAAAGAACGGCGCGCCCCGGTCCCCTCGCCCCGCGGACGTTCGTGCAGCGAGGTTGAGCGCGCTCGCGCCGCGGGGCGAGGGGACCGAGCCCGGGACTCTGCTCCCTCCCTCCGCGACGACGCTTCCCTGTCACCTTCCTGTCGTGCTCTACTCTGATTACTGATCATGAAGCGACTTGCTGTCCTTCTCCTGGCGCTGCTCTGCGCCTGCGGCCAGCTGAAGGAGACGCCGACATCTCCGGGCGGCAGCGGTGAGCCGATCGATCCGACTGCCACGTTCACGCGCGTGCAGAACGAGATCTTCACCCCGACGTGCGCCGCGCTGGGCTGCCACGATTCCCTCGGCCAGCAGCAGGGACTCGTGCTCTCGCCGGGACGCGCCTACGGAAACGTCGTCGGCAAAGCGAGCACGGAGATGCCGCAGCTGATGCGTATCGCGCCGAGCGATCCCGCCAATTCGTACCTTTACCGGAAGATCAACGGAGCAGGAATCACCGGCGCCCGGATGCCACAAGGCGGACCGTATCTGACCGACGCGCAGACCAAGCTCTTGCGGGACTGGATCCGCCGGGGAGCGCCGAATGATTAGTGGACAGTGTGCAGGAGACGCGGATTGTTCGGAGCGCAGTGCGCAGGAGAATACGATGCTGAGCAGCACTTCACGGATCCTCCACCGCGTACTGCCCACTGCGCTCTGCGCACTACTCTTCGTCACCGCGGCGACGGCA
>JADGOA010000333.1 GCA_017883215.1 Thermoanaerobaculia bacterium
GCTCGTGTGCACTCACCGAGGAGGCGCGTGAGGGCGCGTGGCGCCCGACACCCGTTTCGCGTACTCAGGCTGTGGCAATCGGTTCGTCTGCCGCCCTCGCTCCTATTTCCCGTTCGCTCGCAACCACCTCCCGATCCGCTCGATGCCGGTGGCGATCTGCTCGACGGAGGCGGCGAACGAGATGCGGATGAAGCCCTCGCCGTTGCTGCCGAAGGCGCTGCCGGGGATGACCAGCACCGCGGCGTCGGTGGCGAGCGCTCTTGCGAACGCGAGCGTGTCGCACGACGGTACGGGCGCGAATGCATAGAACGCTGCGGCGGGAGCGTCGATCTTCACCTCGAGCTCGTGCTCGATCGAGTAGAGCGCCGCATCGCGCTGAATCCTGAACTGCTGGCGCACGCCGTCGAGCCAGGAAGCGTTCCACTCCGTGGCGTCGAAGATCATCTCCGCCAGAGACTGCGAGAACACGGATGCGCAGGTGGCGATGTACTGGTGGGCAGTGACGACCGGCTTCAGAACATCGGCGTGAGCGAGGATCCAGCCGAGTCGAAGGCCGGTCATGCCGTGCGACTTGGAGAGGCCGTTGACGACGATGACGTTGGGGCCGGATCCGGAGAGCGAAGGCGGCGGCGACTCGTACCAGATCTCGCGGTAGATCTCGTCGCTGACGACGAGCACGCCCCGCTCCTCCGCGGCGCGCGCGATCGCCTGGAGCGTGGCGCCCGGCAGCACGGCTCCGAGCGGATTCGACGGCGAGTTGAGGACGATCAGCCTCGTCTTCGGCGTGAAGGGGATCCGCGAGACGTCCACGCTCCACGACGGCGGCTCGAGGTCGTATGGCACCGGCGTGGCACCGCAGATCCCGGCCACGATCGCATACGACACGAATCCCGGGTTCGGGACCAGCACTTCGTCGCCGGGATTGACGAACGCCTGGAAAATCGCGAAGAGCCCCTCCTGCGTCCCGGCCGTGACGCAGCATTCGGCAGCGGGGTCGTAGCGGGTGCCGCGGCAGATGCTGCGCCGGAGCGCCGGAGCGCCGGCGTTTGCCGAGTAGTGCCACGATGCGGCGCTGGCCCGACGCGCGAATTCGCGCAGCGTGGCATCGGGCTCGAGGTTCGGCTCGCCGATTCCGAGGTTCGTCGACAGCGGCGTGGCCAGCGCGTTGATCTGGCGGATCAGCGAGAGCTCGACATCGGCGAAGCGGTCGGCGGGGCGTATCACTAGTCCTGAGTCCTGAGTCCTGAGTTGAGTGATCACTGATCACTTCCATCCTGAGGTATCCGCGGTCGCTGATCACTCAGGACTCAGGACTCGGCACTCAGGACTCGGCTATCGCAGCGCCTCTTCCAGCGCCGTCGCCGAATCGGTCTTTTCGTCGCGGTACTTCACGATCATCGGTGTTGCGACGTGCAGGCCATGTTGCTGCGCAAACTCGCCTTTCATCGGCCGCGATCCGGGAACCACGACGGCGCCGTACGGGATCTCCAGCGAATGCGTTTCCGTTCTGCGGTAGACCTGACCGCGCACGAGGTCATAGACGGGTGTCGAGCCGGTCAGCACCACACCGGCACCGATGACGGCGCGGCCGCGAACGATCGTCCCTTCGTAGATGCCGCAGTTGCCGCCGACGATGACGTCGTCTTCGATCACGACCGGCACGTTCCCGATGGGCTCGAGGACGCCGCCGATCTGCGCGGCGGCCGAGAGGTGGACGCGCTTGCCGATCTGCGCGCACGAGCCGACCAGCGCGTGCGAGTCGATCATCGTCTCTTCATCGACGTACGCGCCGACGTTCACGAATGCCGGCGGCATCATGACCACACCTTTGGCGATGTAGGTTCCGCGGCGGATCGACGAGCCGCCCGGGACGATGCGCACACCGTCGTGCGGCTTGAAGCGCCGCGGCGGAATGGTGTCCTTGTCGATGAACGAGAGTGCCCCCGAAGCGAACTCCGCCAGCACCCCGAATCGGAACGCCGCCAGAATCCCCTCCTTCACCCACGCCTCGGCGGTCCAGATGCCGTCCGCGTCGCGCGTGGCCGCGCGAATCGTCCCCTTCTCCAGCTCCGCCAGAAAAAGACCGATCGTCTTCACCGCTTCCAGCCGGTCGCTCGAGGTTTTCAGGCCGTTGACCCGCTCTTCGATTGTCAGCATGGGATTAGTCTATCTCCGCGCGGCGCCCGACCGGGGTCACCAGGTCACCAGGTCACCGGGTCACTGGGTTGCCAGGTCGCCATGGTGCCGCACCTCGCGACCTCGCAACCCGGTGATCCGGTGACCCGTCATTTCGTCAGTCGGCACTCCCGCACGATCTCCTCGAGCTTCTTCCGGTTCCCCTCGCTGATCGGCGCGAGCGGCGAGCGCAGCGTGTCGCTCTCGAGGATCCCGAGCATCTTCATCACGGCCTTGGCGGGGATGGGATTCGACTCGATGAAGTTGCCGATCAAGAGCGGCAGGACGCGCTCGTGAATCGCCCGGGCCTTTGCGAAGTCGCCGGCAAGGCCGAGGTGGACCATTTCGCTCATCAGCTTCGGGATCTCGTTGCTCGCGACCGAGATGAGGCCGTCGGCTCCTGCGGCGAGGAGCGGCAGCGTCCAGGCGTCGTCGCCGCTGAGAACTGCGAAATTCGCTTCCCGATCCCGCAGGATCGTGAGGATCTGCTCCATGTTGGCCGATGCCTCTTTCACGCCGGCAATGTTCGGGATCTCGCGCGCGAGCGCCAGCGTGGTGGCCGCGGTCATGTTCACCCCGGTGCGGCCAGGCACGTTGTACATGATCATCGGCATGCCCGGTTTGCGCTTCTCGATCGCCTCGGCCTGGGCGCCGAAATGGCGGCGGAGGCCGTCGGGCGTCGGCTTGTTGTAGTACGGCGTGATGGTGAGGATGCCGTCGGCGCCGAGGTCGATGGCGATCAGCGCCAGCTCGACGGCTCTGTCGGTCGAGTTGTTGCCGGCTCCGGCGAGCACGCGCACCCGCCCTTTGGCGCGCTTGACCGAGATCTCGACGACGCGGCGATGCTCGTCGAGCGACAACGCCGGGTTCTCGCCCGTGGTGCCGCATGGGACGAGGAAATCGACTCCCTGGTCAATCTGCCAGTCGACGAACCGTTCGAACGCCGCTTCGTCGAACGAGCCGTCCGCGCGGAAAGGGGTGACGAGCGCTGTACCGAGTCCGGTGAACATGCCGCGGGTATTCATGATTGGCTCCATTTTCTACGAAGGGCCGAGGGCAAAGGGCCGAGGGCCGATATTACGAAGGGCCGAGGGCCGAGGGCAAAGAGCAAAGAGCAAAGAGCAAAGGGCAAAGGGCAAAGGGCAAAGGGCTGAGGGTCGCGCCTCCCTCGGCCCTTAGCCCTCGGCCCTCGGCCCTCCTCCGAACATCAGTTCGTCGAAGCGAAAGAGTCCCTGCTTTCCAGCGATCGCCTCCGCTGCCGTGACCGCACCGCGCGCGAAGCCTTCACGGCCGCGTGCCCGGTGCGAGATCTCCACCAGATCGTCGGGCGAGTCGAAGAACAACGTGTGCAGGCCGAATTCGCTGCCCACGCGTGATGCCACGATGGCCGGCTTCAGTTTTCCCTCGCTGCCGCTCGCGACCTCGCCGGCGATCTTCAGCGCCGTGCCGCTCGGCGCATCCTTCTTCTGTGCGTGATGCCGTTCCTCGAGCCCGGCCGCGTACTGCGGGAAGCGCACGAACAGCTCTCCCGCACGGCGGGCGAGCGCGAAGACGACGTTTGCGCCCGGCGAGAAGTTCGACGCGTAGACGCAGCCGATCTTTGCCGCCTCCACCCGCTCGCGCACTTCCTCGAGACGATCGTTCCAGCCGGTCGTGCCGATCACCAGTGCGAGGTGGTTATCGCAGGCCAGGCCGAGCGCATGATCGAGCGCGGTCGCCTGCGAGAAATCGATCAGGACCTCGGCGCCGTTCAGCGGCTCCTCGCGATCGGCGTCGAAAACGCACACCACCTCGTGGCCGCGTTCTTTCGCCACCCGCTCGACGGTCTGTCCCATCTTCCCGTAGCCATGCAGCGCGATTTTCATAGTCAGTGCGCTTCCGAATGGAGTGCGGGCGTCTCGCCCGCCGCGATCGGGCGTCCCGCGCCCGATCGCACGTCGAAACCAGCAGCCGGGCGCGGACGCCCGGCTGCGGCGGGCGAGA
>JADGOA010000334.1 GCA_017883215.1 Thermoanaerobaculia bacterium
CTCGGCGCACGCTGCGCCGGCCAACGCGGATGCGCGGGCCGCGTGCACATGGCAGAGGTCCGACCGCAAGGTGTCATCCTGAGCCGGCGGAACCCCGGAGGGGTGAAGCGCGGCGAAGGATCCCCTCCCCGCCAGCCCGGTGGTCGCGACAACAGCGGTGCTACCGTCCCGTAGCGCCACCGGCCGCGGCAGTTTCGCGGAACTTCAACGCGATCGACGGCGTGCCGATGACGCTCCCTCTCACCTCGGCGCGCGGATAGATGAAGTAGTTCAGCGGCGCGGATGTCCGCGGGCGCAGCTTCAAATCGCGGCCGATCGTGAACTGCACTCGGTCGGGATCGAGGTTGCCGAACAGGTATGCCCGCAACGCAGGATCGGACGACTGCGACGCTTCCGACGCGTCGACCGGGATCCAGCCGCGGCCCTTCACGAAAAACTCCGCCCAGCAGTGGTAACCCTTCACCTGGCCGTCCTTTGCGGTCAGAGGGAAACCGATCACGAAGCGTGCAGGGATGCCGCTCGCGCGCGCCAGCGAGATGAACAGCGAGTGAAAGTCGCTGCAGTTCCCCGCATGAATGTCGCACGCGCGCTCCGTGTCGCCCTCTCCCCAGCCGGGGATCGTCTTGTCGTATTTCATATTGGCGACCACGTAGTCGTAGATCGCCCGCGCCTTGCCGATGGTCGTCGTTCTGCCCGTCGTGAGACGGCGCGCCAGTCTCCGAATGCGCGGCGAAAGCGTCACGAGCTTGTCGGCCCGCAGCGCGCGCTTCAATTCCGCCGGAGTGGCGGTGGTCTCTAGCGGCGACTGGAAACGCTCTTCGCGACGCGAGCCGGTAAAGCGGACCGAGATGGCGAGATCTCCCGGCAGCGGATTCGGGATCGCAGCGAACGCGTATTCGTTGCCGAGGTCCGCGTCCTTGTAGCGGGTCCAGCCGTACGGCGGGTCGATTGTCACACCGGACACCGTCTGCGCGCCGCGCGTGACCGGCAGCGGGATCCACACCCTGAGCTCGCCGACGCCAGCGGGGATGCCGCTCACCGTGGCGATGTATGTCGCATCGAACGTCTTCGCCTTCTGTGCGAAGAGCGACGTCGAAACCAGTAGGAGAACCGTCACCTCGAAGATCCGCTTCATGTGCGCCGCCAACCCGACAGTGAAACACGGTATTTCATACGGGAGGGCACAAGCAGGCCTCGCGCCATGGGTGGTCGGTGCTCGGTGGTCGGTGGTCGGAGCCTTGGGACTCCGAGCACCGAGCACCGTCCACCGAGCACCGTTTCGACTCGCTCTGCTAGTGCCTCGCCGAGCGGCGGCGGGATGGAGCGGTGCCGTACGTGAACCCGTTCGCGACAGTGACGCTGTTCGCCCCCACCGTGACCTTCACGTCGACAACGCCGGCCGCGTGTGGCGGGGCGGTGACGCGAATTGCGGTTGCGCTCAACACCGTCACGTTCGTTGCCGCGACGCCGCCGAACGTCACGCTCGTCGCAACCGCGGTGGTGAAGCCGTTGCCGACGATCGTTACGACCACACCGCCTGCCGGAGAGGCACCGCTCGGATCGATCGACGAGACCGCCAGCGCCGGCAGCGTGTAGGTGAACGCCCCGGCAAGCGTCGCGCTCTGGCCGTCCGGATTCGTGACGACCACATCTCGAGGCACCGCGATCTGCTCGGTGGGCGCGGCTGCCGGAACGGTCGCGGTAATGGTCGTCGAGCTGACGACGGTCGCGGCGGCGGCGGCGCCGCCGATATTCACCGTCGCCCCCGCTGCGAATCCGGATCCCGTGATGGTCATCTGCGTTCCGCCCGTCACCGGAGCCGATGTCGGAGAGATGGAGGTGATCGAGGGAGCGGCGACGTACGTGTAGCCGTCGAAGCTCGCGCTCTGCCCGTCGGGATTCGTCACCGAGAGCGTCACCCGGCCCGCTGCGTGCGCGGGCACCGTCGCGCTGATCGTGGTCGCGCTCGACACGACGACGCTCGTTGCTGCCGATCCGCCGAACGACACCGCGGCGTTCGTCTGGAAATTGCCGCCGTTGATCGTGATGCCGTTGCCACCTGCGGCAGGCCCGCTCGCGGGCGAGACCGACGTCACCGCAGGCGGAGCTGCCTGCGCCTGTGCGACGGTCATGATGCCGTTCATGTTGGGATGACCCGACCCGCAGAAAACCGTGCAGAAATAGGTAAACGTGCCGGGCGTGCTCGCCACGAAGTGAAACGTCACCGAGTCTCCATGGGCGATCGACAACCCGTCGGTCATGTAGCTCTCGAGAAAGAAACCGTGGCCGACGCCCGAGCCGTCGTTCGAGGGAACGCTGATGTTCAGCGTGACATCGTCGCCCTGGTTGACGACGAACGGGAACGGCGTGACGGAATACTGGAACTGGCGCGCCGTGATGTTGAACGTCTTCGAAGTCGCGTTCGGGGATGCATTGGCCATCATGGCCGCATTCGCGGCCGGCATCGCGTCGATGGTGACGGCCGAGCCTTCCCACTTCATCGCCTCCGCCATCGCTGCCATGTCGTGCGAGGTCATCGAGGACTCGTGAGAGCCGTGGGTGACTCCGAGCCTTGCGAGGAGGATGTTCAGAGGCGTCGCCTGATGTACCTGCGCACTCGCAGGTATGACGACTGACAGAGCAATCAGCATCGCGATGAGGATCGGCATACCCCATAGGATGCCAAGAATCGCAAAAGGTGACTCCTTACTTCGCGTCACACCTTCAGCACGATGTTCCGTTTGTAGAGGATCCACAGAACGCCGTACCAGAAAGCGACGAAGCAGAGTGCCCAGAGAAGGGACGCGAACTTGTCGGCAAAGAACGGCTCGAACGCCACCTTGTAGCTCCACTGCTGGAAAGCGACCGGCTTCCCCTCGTAGTTCACCTTGATCAGCGATCCGATGGCCCGGGCCATCAAACCCGACCCGAGGAACGCCACCAGCGGATTCAACCCGTAGATGGCGAAAGGTTTCGTCCACCCCTTCCAACCGTTCACGTCGATCAGCCAGAGGCACGTCGCCAGCGCGACACAGGCGAAACCGGCGCAGAACAGGACGTAGGAGCTGGTCCAGAGATTCTTGTTGATCGGGAACACCCAGTGCCAGAACTCCGCGACGACCATGCCGACGCAGCCGATCCCGTAGAGTCCCGCCACGCGCTCGATCAGCGGCCGCTGTTTCTGCGTGATCCACTGTCCGGCGAGGATGCCCAGGAGAGCCGTGGCGATGGCCGGAATCGTGGAAAGAGGTCCTTCCGGGTCCCACGTCTTGCTGCTCGCCCAGATGTGATTGCTGCCAAGGATGGCGCGGTCGCTCCAGGCGGCGAGCGTGTTCGACGGCTGATCGAGGACGAACGCGCCGATGGTGCCCGTGCCGGGGACCGGAACGAGCGTCATGATGACCCAGTAGCCGATGAGGATTCCGGCGATGATTCCGATCAGCTGCTTGCGCGAAACCCGGATCGAGATGAGCGCCGCGCACATGTAGACGACCCCGATCCGCTGCAGCACGCCCGCGTATCGCAGATGCGCCGCGCGGTAGATGACGCGGTCGAGAAACGTCGGATCGGGGTTGTCGGCGATCTTCCCCCACCAGAAGAACGGGAACGCGTTCAACAGCAGACCGAACAGGACGATCAGCAGACCGCGCTTGATGATCTTCTTTACCAGTGCGTGCTGGTCCGCACCGCTCTGCTTGCGCGTACCGAGCGACAGGTGCGTGGTGATGCCGACGATGAAGAGGAAGAACGGGAAGATCAGGTCGGTGGGCGTCCAGCCGTGCCATGGCGCGTGCTCGAGCGGCGCGTAGATCGCGCTCCACGTCCCCGGATCGTTGACGAGCAGCATCCCGGCAACAGTCGCGCCGCGGAACACGTCGAGCGCGAGCAATCGTTCTTTCGGAGGCGGCGCGACAGTGCTGGTGACGACTGGCTTCGCTTTGGTTTCGACGAATGCAGCGACGGACATGACGTTAGGTTACCCCGTTTGCAGCGAGTAGCGAGTGGCGAGTAGGTGGTGGGTTGTAGCGCTTCTAATGACACGCGCCAATCCTGTCATCCCGAGCTGCCGAAGCCGCGGAGCGGCGGAGGACAGCGAGGGATCCCCCGCACTCCCGGGGTGGCGGGGGATTCCTCGCCGCGCTCCACCC
>JADGOA010000046.1 GCA_017883215.1 Thermoanaerobaculia bacterium
ATTGCCGGCGAGGGCACATCCGCAACAAGAAGGAGAAGCAAAATGGGGAAATGCATGTTTCAACACCCTCAGAGGCTGTGCAGAAATCGAATTCACCACAGAGGCACAGAGAGCACAGAGACTGTTCCTCTGCCTTTCTTTCTCTGTGTTCTCTGTGTCTCTGTGGTGAAAGACAAGCCTGGTATCGCCACGTTCCCGATCCGCACAGCCTCTCAGCGCGAAACCAAGAACCGTGTCGCGTAGGCGGCTTGCATGTGCGCGGATCACGATCGGCCGATCATCGCTTTGTAGTGCTCGCCCATTCGCAGCGCCTGCTGGAGCTCGAGGCGGCGCCCTTCGCGCGAGTAGACGTCAGCGAGCACGAAATATCCGAGCGCTTTCAGGTCGGCCTCTTTCGCGCGCTGCAGGCCGGCGGAGGCGAGCTTTTCCACCTCGCCGAGCCGGCGAGGATCGTTCAGCAGCGCGCGGGCGAGCAACAGATAAGGCCGAGCGCCGTCGGGGTCCTGCTCGATGAGAACGCGCATCTCCTTCTCCGCACCCGCGACGTCACCGAGGCGAAGCAGCAGATCGCCGAGATTGAACCGCGCCACTTCGGACTTCGGATGGTTCTCGACTTCCCGCGCATACGCGGCGCGTGCTTCCTGGAACCGCCCCTCCCGCTCGCGGAGAAGGCCGAGGTGATAGTTGGCGAGCGGGAACTTCGGATACTCGGCCACGATGCCGCTGAGGAGCTTCTCCGCCTCGTCGAGTTGCCCAAGCCCGACCAGGCAGGCCGCGAGATTGTTCCGGCTGCGCGTGAGCTTGGGCTGGATCTCGACGGCCTTTCGAAGGAGAGGCAGCGCACCGCGATGATCATTCCGCGCCGTGTGGATGTCGGCCATGAGCTCGTAGGCGCGGGCGTTGCGCGGATCCGCCGCGAGCGCGCGCCGGCAGATCGCCTCGACGTCGTCGCTCCGCCCTTCCTCGAGAAGGATCTCGGCCATCGCGAGCAGCGCCCGCGTGCTGCCGGGATCTCCTTTGAGATAGGCATCGAGAATGGCTCTGGCCTCCTCTGTGCGGCCGAGCTTGCGGTCGACGGTGGCGAGGAGGATCTGCGCCTGCGGCACGCTCGGATCATCCTTCAGCACGATCTCCAGCACCTCCGCCGCCTGCTTGTAGTCGTCGATGCTGATGCAGTGCGCCGCGTAACCGACCGAGTCGAACAGGTGCATCTTGTCCTTCGGGTCGGCAAGATTCGCTCCGGAGCGTTCGTGCGCGGACGCACCGCCGACGTAGCCGAGCGAGGCAAGCTTCTGCAGCGTCTCATGATCGAGGTTCGCCTCCTGCGTGTTCGGCGCGTCGCGAGCGCTCTCGTCGCGTGCGCGCTGCAGCTCGTCCTTCAGCTGCCGTGCCACGCGGCGGTTGCTCTCCAGCGCATTCTGCAGCTCGTGCGGATCCTTGGTCAGGTCATACAGCTCGGCGCGCGGGGCGTCGATGAACTTGTAGTCGTTCGTGCGCAGGCCATAGAGCGCTGCCCAGCCGTACTGGAGGTTCGTGGCCATCGACTCGCTGTACGCGTAGCGCACCCGTTGCTCTTTGCCGGACAACAGCGGCAGCAGCGACAGCCCCTGCACGCGCGCCGCTTTCTCGCCACTGACCAGGTCCATGACCGTCGGTGCGAGGTCGATCGTCCGCACCTGCGCGGCGATCTTCTCGCCGTTCTCGCGTCCCGGAATTCGCACGAGCAGCGGGACGTGAACGGCGTAGTCGTAGATGTAGTAGCCGTGCTCCTTCTCGCCGTGCTCGCCGAGTCCTTCGCCGTGATCGCCGACGATCACGACGATCGTCTTCTCCTTCAGGCCGCGGCGGTCCAGCCACTGCAGAAGGCGGCCGACCTGCGAATCGGCGAAGGCGATGCCGCCGTCGTAGAGCGCGTAAGGCCCACGCGGAGCGAATCGCGATCGGAACGGCTCGGGCGGCGCGTAAGGCGCGTGGGCATCGTACAGGTGCACCCAGGCGAAGAACGGTTTTGGCGACGGCGCCTCGAGCCACTTCAGGGCGGCGTCGACGACCTGATCGGCCGGACGGCGCACACCCGCGAGATCGAGCCGCTGGTCCGCTCCGATGTGAAAGTGATCGTCGTAATTCTGGAATCCCTGTGACAGGCCCCAACGACCGTCGAGGACGAACGCGCCGACGAACGCGCCGGCGCGATAGCCCTTCGCGGAGAGCCGCTCCGCGAGCGTCGTGTTCGAATCTCCGAGCGCCGCCTCGCCGTTGATCCGCACGCCATGAGCTGGCGGATAGAGGCCGGTCATGATCGAAGCGTGCGCCGGCAGCGTGTAGGCGGTGGGCGTGACGCAGTGCTCGAACAGGATGCCGTCGCGGGCAAATGCGTCGAGTACCGGCGTTTCAGCGCCGTGGTAGCCGTAGCAGCCGAGGTGATCGGCGCGCGTGGTGTCGAGGGTGATGAGGAGGACGTTCGCGTTGCGAAGGTCGACGGAGCCGTGCCGGGTCAGGGGAAAGCGCTGGACGACGACCGCAAATGCGGCGGCGATCGCGCAGACCACGACGACAGCTGCGATCAACCAACGCCGAGAGCGAAAGGTGGACATGATTTTCGAACGCGCGAGACTGGATGATCTCGGCGCCGGATTATACGAGGTGGGCGCAGCCTCGCGGCGTGATGCGCATTGCGCCCCCCGGTGGGAATGAAGAAAAATCTACCGCGAACCGCGAAAAATGAAGGAGGGCCCTTGCGGACCCTCCTTCACGACTGCTGATTGACCAAACTAGAACATGAACTTCACACCTGCCCTGACCACGCGCGGCGACACGAGTCCGTAGACACGGCCGTAGTCAGCCTGCTTCCAGCCAATCCGGTTCGGCGAGCTGGAGTTGAACGCGTTCAGCACGTCGATCGACAGCCTTGTCTCGTACGCGCCGAGCTTGATGCCCTTCGACACGCTCAGATCGAAGATCGAGGTCGCCGGCGTGTAGTCCGGATGGTTCGGATCCGTCGCCACGATCGTCCCGCCACCGAGATGGACACCCGGCTGGATGTTGCTCATCCAGCTTGCGAACGCGGGAATCGTCTCCGTCGGCCAGAACGGCCTGCCGGAGTCGTAGCGATAGCGAAGGCCGAAGTCGGTCTCAATCAGCGGAATCGTGTAACTGCCCGACGCCTTGACCATCCATTTTGGCGTCATCGGCAGAGGACCTGAGAGGTTGTTCTGGAAGTCGTTCATGCTGGAACCGAACGGCGTGTCCATGATCATCGGGCCGTCGATGTACCAGTTCTGACTCACAGTACGTCCGGCCACGCCGTCGCTGGTGGCGTAGTTGACAGAGGCCTGGCCCTGCCAGCGATTCGACATCCGCTTCGTCAGCACGAACTGGAGACCCTGGAAGGTTCGGTTGACGCTGCGTCCGACGAAGTCCTGCATGTTGACCGCTTTGGAGCCCATGTGGCTCAGGACCCACTTCGAGTCCGCGACGTCGATCACGCCGTCGCCGTTGTAGTCCTTCGAAGCGATCTCCCAGCCCTGAGTGTTGTATCCCGTCCACGTCTTGTACGAGAACGGTGTCCAATCGTAGAAATCGCCGGTGGCCGTGTTGTAAGGCCGCAGGGAGATCAGATTGTCGGTCTTCTTGTAGATGTACGTTCCTTCGATTGCCATGTCGCTGCCGATCTGCCGCTGCAGCGAGATCTCGTACTCATCCGTGGACGGACTCTTCGTCCCCGGTGCGACCAGCAGCTGCCAGGTGTCGTTCCTCGTGCCCGAGCTCATCAGGGTCGTGGGCGTGCGCCCGGCGAGCTGCCGGGTTGCAAAGATGACCTCGTTTGGCTCGATATAACCGTTGTGGTTCAGATCGACGAGCGACATCGGCAGGTCGTACCGCCATGTCTGCTGCCTGGTCGGCTCCATGTCGGGACCGAATCTCCGCAGCGTTTCCACGCCCAACGGCGCGTAGTACCGCCCGACGTGTGCGCTCAGCACGGTCTTGTTGTCGTCCGTGAGAGTCCACGCGAGACCGAGCCGTGGCGACCACGTCTTGAAGTCGAACACGTCGGCGCCGGCGCGGCTCCTGATCTTCGTCGGATTCCAGATGTCCTCGATGGAGTTCGGCATCGCGTAGACGGCTCCCTCGCCGTATTTCGCGGACATGTTGTCGTACCGCAGTCCGAGGTTGACCGTCACCCGCGGAGTTACCGACCAGGAATCATCGATGAAGGCACCCTTTGAATCGGACTTACGAACCGTGAGCCACGGGTTCAGCGTGGTCTTGACGTTGTACATCGGGAACACCGGGTTCTCGGTTGTCCCCCACTGCCAGCTCGCCGGACCGTTCCACCACCAGCTCGTCGCCGGACCGTAGTTGTACGGGTACGGATACGCGAAATTCGCATAGCCTTGGAAGTAGCCCCCTTCCCAGTTGCCCTGGGCGGTCGTGTACTGGATGCCGTACTTGACCTCGTGCTGGCCGAGGAAATCGGCTGCGTAGTGCGTGTGGTCGACCTGCAGCGTCTGGCGCTTCGACTTCTGTGCTTCGACGTTCGGCATTCCACCGTTCACGCCGATGCTCTGCGTGCCGATCCATTTCCACCAGTTGATGTATCCCGGATGCGTGACACCGGGCATGGGGTTCGGCTTGTCGTCTGTCTTGAAGCCGAGGTACTTGCCGGAAAACAGGTTCCGATCGCTCATCACCCACTGGTACTGCGCCTGGAGAGTATGGTTCTTCGACGCCGTGTCGTAGCCCATGGTGGGATCCCAGGTTGCACCCCACGTCGTGTTGGTGTTCTTGGAATCTCCATAGTGGTATGCGAGCCAGGCACGCTGTTTCGGCGTCAGATCGCCGGTGAGTTTGAAGTCGTACAGCGTGGAGTCGTATCCCTGGAGCGGCTGCCACAGCGGAATCTTCGTGTCGGCCTTGATCTTGTTGAAAGCGCCGTAGAACCAGATGCGATCCCTCAGGAGAGCGCCGCCGATCGTGAGGCTCCCCTCGCGGCTCATGTCCGGGACCGTCGTCAGCTGGTCGGCCGGATCCGAATAGAACTTCTTATCGCCGAACTTGGTCGTGCCGCCCCAGCTCGTGGCGGCGTTGTCGGCAGCATTGCCGATCATCGAGTATCCCGCCACGGATCCTTTGATGTCGTTGCTGCCGGACTTCGTCAGCACGTCGATTGCGGCACCCGAGAAGCTGCCGTACTCGGCTTTCGCGCCGACGGAAATGACCTTCACTTCTTCGACGGTGTCGTAGTTGACCTGGACGAGAGAGCCCCACGGTGCGCCGCGCGGATTGGTGGCGTTCACACCGTTGACGAGGAAGATGTTCTCGTTCGCCGCGCTGCCGTATGCAGACGGGCTGGTGAGCCACGACTCGTCCGCGCCGACGCTGGCCATGCCGGGCGCCGTGATGGCGAGGTCGTAGAACGCGCTGCGCGCAGTCGGAAGCTTCTGCAGCAGGTCGTCGGAGAACGTCGTCGAGACAGTCGAAGACTTCGTGTCGACTACCGGCGCCACGCCGGTGACGACAATCGCCTCTTCGTATGCGCCGATCTGCATCGCCACTTTCAGCTCGACTTTGTCGCCGGCGTGCAGAACTACGCCCCTCGTCGAGTACGTCCTGAATCCCTGCAGCATCGCGCTCAACACATAGGTGCCGGGCGGAACACTGAGGAAGACGAACCGTCCCTCGGTGTCGGTCATGACCGTCCGCTCGCGGGAGACGAGACTCGGACTGGTGATCTTGACAGTCACCCCCGGGAGCCTCTCCTGTCCTGACGCGACCGTTCCGGTGAGCGTGGCTTCCATGACCGACTGTGCCCAACATGGAATGGAGAACGCCAGCAACAGAATGAGACATAAACCGGAGACACTGCCGTGTCTTCTTGCCATGATCTCCTCCTTTGACAATGGTTTCGGCACCGTCCTGGCAGAAACGCCTGTCGGCGCGCGACAACGATGTACGGAGAGCGACACGACTTCTGAAGTCGCTATACCGATCGGCGCACTGTTCGCACAATGGCAGGGGTTCGCACTGTGGGAGTGTCGCAAGAGTCCTCCTTTACCGACACCGCGGCTGGGTGATTACGTCGATTCCGGGCTCTGCCTACAGCAGTGTTCGGAGCCTAGCACAGGGCGTCTGGTGCGACTATGCAGTTCAATGCTTGCTCTGCACATGTGTGATGAATGACACAAGGGGATGCACAACAACGCCTTCAAGGCGAAGTGAAACCGCCGACCGCTTGTCCGCCGCAGGCAATGAACGAAGCTTCCTGGAAACGTCTGGCGTGCCGCTGCACACCGAGCACCGGCTCTCAGCCGGTCGAGTGAGAACCATAGGCGGACAGGCATCGCTCCGCTTCATTGCGCGGCTGACTGGCATCGTTGCCGCCGAGTAGGAAACGCGAAGCGCTTTGGAGAGTGCGGCGACGCCAGTCGCCGCTTTCTCCCGGTGATGCGAACGCGGCGACTGGCGTCGCCGTACTCCAAACGACTTATCATTCGCCTCCATGCTCCGTACGCTCTGGGTCATCCTGGTCGCGGTCTTCGTCACCATTCCGGCGGCCAGCACCGTCATCATCGTGGCCATGTTCTCGTCGTCCTCGCCGCTGATCGACAGGATCGCCAAGCTCTGGGGACGCGCCCTCGTGGTGGCCGCGGGGATCGACTTGCGCAGCGAGAATCTCGAGAGGGTGGAGTCCGCGAAGCGATACATCCTCGTGTCGAACCACCACAGCTACTTCGACATCCCCTGCATCTTTGCAGCGATCCCGCAGCCGATCCGGTTCCTGGCGAAGGCGAGCCTTTTCAAGATTCCGATCTTCGGCTGGTCGCTGGCGCGGGCGGGATTCATTCCCATCGACCGCAAGAACAGGCGCACGGCGGTCAAATCGTTCGACCTCGCTGCCGCGCGCATCCGCTGCGGGAACACCATCGTGATCTTTCCGGAAGAGGGGCGGACGCGCGAAATCCGGATGCGACCGTTTCAGCGCGGCGCCTTTCTCCTGGCCATCAAGTCGGAGATCTCCTTGCTGCCGATTGCGGTCGACGGGACGTACAAAGTCTTTCCCGTCGGATCACGAAAGGTGATCCCGGGGGTCGTCACGGTGAAGATCGGCCAGCCGATCGATTGCAGCGGCACCACGCTCCGCGACAAAGACCGCCTGGCCGAAGCGTCACGGGCACAGATCGAGGCAATGCTCGGCGTATATGGCACGAGCGAGCTCGCCCCGCACCGGGCGAAACCGCAAGCGGGTAACGGGAACGGGTAGCGGGTAGCGGAGAACGCGTCATGGGAGGCGTGCCGAACCCCCTACTCGCTACCCCCTACTCGCTACTTGCTGAATAGCGCTGCGCAGCAGCGGCAAATCTTCCGCGAGCAGCGTCCGCATCTCGATCGTGAAGCGGTCGTTCACGATCCGTCCGACGATCGGCGGGTCGTTCGCCAGGAAGCGCGCCTGAAACTCGCTGGCGTTTCCCGGAATCTCGATGGCGACCGAAGGCATCGTCTCGGTCGGCGTCGTTCCTCCCCCCAAGGCGCAATCGCTCTCCACGGCGCGCGCCATGGTGCCGCGCGTGAGCTCCCGCGCCCGCGCCTGCAGCGCGTCGAGCGGCGCCGCCAGCATGCGATAAATCGCGACCCGCTCTTCATGCTGCCCTGTGGCAAAGGCTCGCAGCGTCTCGGCGACGACGGCATACGATTCCTTCCCCGCCCGCACCGCTCGCATGAGCGGATGCTTCCGCACCTTCGCAATGATCTCCGCGCGGCCGAGGATCAGACCACCTTGCGTGGCGCCAATGAGCTTGTCGGTCGAGCAGGTCACGGCATCGACACCACCGGCCATGAGCTCGGCGATGGTCTCGCCGCGCGCGAAGCCGTACTTTGCCAGGTCGACGACGCGGCCGCTCCCCTCGTCGTACAGCATCGGGATCTTCCTTTTTCGAGCGACGGCGACGAGCTCTTCGACTGACGGCGTCTCCGTGAATCCGACGATGTCGAAGTTCGAGCGATGGACGCGCAGGATCGCAGCGGTCTTCTTCGTCACCGCGTCTGCGTAGTCGCGGGCGCGGGTGCGGTTCGTCGTTCCCACCTCGCGCAGCTTCGCGCCTCCCTGCTGAATCACATCCGGAACGCGGAAGCCGCCGCCGATCTCCACCAGCTCCCCACGCGAGACGATGACTTCCTTCGCCGCCGCTACCGCCGCCAGGAGCAGCAGCGTTCCGGCGGCGTTGTTGTTCGTCAGCACCGCCGCCTCACAGCCGAAGAGCGACCGGCAGAGCGCGGTCAGGTGTTCGTCCCGGGCTCCACGCTCTCCACGTTCGGTGTCGAACTCGAGATTCGAGTAACCCTCCACGAGAATCGCGGCGGCCGCCCAGATGCCAGCGTCGATGGGCGAGCGGCCGAGGTTCGTGTGGATGATGACGCCGCTGCCGTTGATGGCGCGCCGCAGAGTGGAGGAGGTCGACTGCCTGAGTGAATCGGCAATCGTGGCCACCGCCCCCGCTTCGTCGAAGGCGCCCCGGCCGTTGCGGAGCGACTGCAGATGCGCGACGACGGCCGCCTTCACCCCATCACGCCCGAACTGAGCGATGAGGGAAGCGAACGATTCAGCCGACAGAAGCCGCTCCACCGAAGGGATGCCACGCAGGCGGGAAACCTCGGGATCTACGGCAACCTCTGGCGTTTTACGCATGGCCTGAACGCGCGTATTGTAGATGCCCTTGAAGAAACAGGATGACGAGCTCGACAAGCTGGAAGAGGACATCCGGAAACTGAAGAACAAGTACGACCAGTTCTTCGCCGGATTGCAGAAGGTTCCGCCGATGCAGGAGCGGCGGAACATCGAGGTAACGATTTACGAGCTCAGCAAGCTGAACATGCACGACAATGCGCGCCGTTTCCGCTTCAACCAGCTCCTGACGCGCTACAACCAGTTCCGCGAGTTGTGGGGGCGCAAGATGCGCGAGCGCGAGGAAGGGCCGATGGAGTTCAATCGGCGGAAGGCGGCCCTCGCCGGACCCGACGAGAGCCCCGCACCGAACCCGACTCCCGCCCGCGTGACCTCGGCACCGCCCGATCCGTATGTAAGAGTGACGAACGACAGCAACGGCGACGAAGTCCGCAAGCTCTACGAGCAGATCGAGAACGAGCACCTCAAAGCCGGCAAGCTGCCGCCTGTCACCCTCGAGCAGCTGGGCCAGATGGTGCGAAAGCAGTCGGAGTTGATCCGGCAGAAGTACAAAGTCAACAAAGTTGCCTTCCGAGTCGAAACCGTCGACGGGAAGGTCAAGCTCAAAGCAAAACCACTTCAGGACTGATTGATGAAACGATTTCTCGTCATCGCCTTGGGCGCACTGGCCCTCACCGGCTGCGGTATCAGCGCCCGACTCCACCAGAAGCAGAGCCGCAACCCGTACGTGAGACCGCTGTTCTACGAGCGCTATCTCAACCCGGCCAACGGTCTCGACCAGCAGATTCAGGCGACCGTCAACGCGCTGCGAGCGAATCCCCGCTCCGCCACCCTTCACAACCAGCTCGGCCAGCTGCTTGCCCAGAAGGGCTTCCCCAAAGACGCCGAGGCCGAGTTCGAGCGCGCCGTCAACGCCGACAGGAGCTTCTATCCCGCCTGGTACAACCTCGGCCTTCTTCGCTCCGCCCGCGGTGACTACATGGGCTCGCGCATCGCCTTCGGACGGACCATCCACTACAAGCCCGGACACGCAGCGGCGCTGTTCCAGAGGGGCCTGTTGGAGGAGCGGCGCGGCAATTCCGGAGACGCGATCGCCGACTACGCGAAGGCGTTCAGCATCAACCACGCGCTGCTCGACGTGAAAGTGAACCCGCAGATCCTGGACTCGAAGCTCATCGCGCTCGCGCTCATGAAGGCCTATCCCGACCAGCACACGCGCGAGGCGTTGCTGTTCCAGGAAACACCCGCAGGATACGGAAAGCAGAGCATTGCGGTCTCGCCTCCCGCTGCCTGGCCGATGCCAGCGACAGACCAGATCGTTACCCCCGCGACACCGGGAACCGAGCCCTCCGGCCAAACGCCGCCACCGAACCCGCCGCCACATTGAAGCGAGTAGCGAGTAGGGGAATGGATCGGGTAGCGGGTAGCGGGAAACAACGCTTCGCGAAGGTCATCCCGAGCCGGCGGAACCCCGGAGGGGCATACGCGCTAACTTAAACGCTCCGCCTCGGAGCAGAGTCCCGGGCTCGGTCCCCTCGCCCCGCGGCGCGACTCGGTCAATCACGCTGTACGAACGTCCGCGGGGCGAGGGGATGCAAGGGGAGTGGGGTACCGAAAAACCTGCTCGTTTCTTCGCGATTACGCTGGTTGTCGCCGTCGTCACGACCCCACTCCCTTGCATCCCCTCGCCCCGTGCGGATCTGTTCAGTGCGGCCGTTCGATTGGGAGCACGGGGCAAGGGGACCGGGCACGCGCGTCGGGCGCCCTTGCTCCCCTACTCGCCTCTCGCTACTCGCTCCTCCCCACTCCCTGCCGTTACAATCCGCCCGCTTGAACGACACATCTCTCTCACCCGCTGAGCGGGTCTCGCTACTCGGATTCTCCGACATCGTCCGCATTCGCAACCGCGTGCTGGAAATGAAATCGCGCGGCGAGCGGGTGCTGCAGCTCGAGGGGGGCGAGCCGTTCATGACGACGCCCGACTTCGTGAAGCAGGCGATGAAGGACGCCATCGACGCCAACCAGACGCGCTACGCCCCCTCTTCCGGCATCCCGCCGCTGCTCGAATCGATCCGCCTGAAGATCGGCGAGCGCAACCACTACCAGCCCGCGACCGAACAGATCATCGTCGTCTGCGGCGGCGCGCACGGGCTCTTCTGCGCCTTTCAGACGACCGTCGATCCCGGCGACGAAGTGATGTTCTTCTCGCCCTACTGGACGCCGATCAAGGACCAGGTCAGCTACTGCGGCGGAATCCCGGTGCTGATCGGATGGGACGAAATTCGCGATCGCAACAACGTTCGCGACATTCTCGAGAAGCGGGTCAGCGACCGCACGCGCGTCATCTACGTGAACACGCCGTCCAATCCGACCGGCAACGTCCTGACGCGGGCGCAGCTGCAGTCCATCGCCGAATTCGCGATCGCCCACGACCTCGTCGTCATCTCCGACGAGGCCTACGAAGACCTCGTGTACGACGGCGAGCATGTCTCGATGGCGTCGTTTCCCGGGATGTCTGGCCGGACCATCAGCGTCTACACACTCAGCAAGAGCTTCGCGATGACGGGCTGGCGAATCGGCTACGCGGTGGCCGAGGGGATGTTCATGACGCCGATCCGGAAGCTCGTGCTGAACTCGACGAACGGGGTCTCGACACCGACGCAGTTCGCGGCGGCGGCGGCAATCTCCGATCGATCGCCGCGCCTCGCTGAAATGCGTACAGAGTATCTCCGCCGCCGCGACCTTCTGGTCCGCGGCCTCAACGAGGCGGGTTTCCGCTGTCCTTCTCCGCCCGGTGCCTTCTATCTCTTCCCCGACGTTCGCGAACGCCTGGGCGGCGATTCCTGGAAAGCGATGGAGCTGCTGCTCGCCAGAACGAGCATCGCCTCCGTCCCCGGCGCCGTCTTCGGCCCGCACGGGGAAGGACATCTCCGGATGTCGTTCTCCACGAGCATGGAAGTCATCGAAGAGGCGGTGCGAGCGCTGCGCACGCTATAGAGTCCTGAGTTCTGAGTTCTGAGTGGTCCTCGCGCCGCCCTGACTGAGGATGAAGATCTCGGAAGAAAGAACGAACGCTATAGTTGCGTGTTCCTGAGTGCCGAGTCGCCACACGCTGCTCTTCCCACTCAGGACTCAGGACTCAGGACTCAACAATGAGCGACAGCACATCCGAACCGGTTACACCCGAAGTCCCCGAAAGTGAGTTGATCCGCGTCCGGCGCGAGAAGCTGGCGCGCATCGTCGCCCTCGGCTACGACCCTTTCCCGACGAAAGCAGACGTCGATACGACCATCCGCGATGCGGTCTCGAAATTCGCCGCGAAAACGGGGCCGGAGCTCGAGAGCGAGCACCCGCGCGTGAAGATCGCCGGCCGGATCATGACCATCCGCGAATTCGGCAAGACCTCCTTCCTCGTGCTCTCCGAAAACACCGCGCGAATCCAGGTCTATTGCCGCAGGGACACGCTGCCCGAGCGGGAGTGGGAGCTCTACAAGAACCTCGACGCCGGCGACTGGATCTCCGCCGAAGGTGCGGTCTTCCGGACCAAAACGAACGAGCTCTCCGTCAAGGCGGAGCACATCCATTTCCTGGTGAAGGCGCTGCGGCCTCTCCCGGGCAAATGGCACGGGCTGACCGACCTCGAGCAGCGCTACCGGCAGCGCTACGTCGACCTGATCGTCAACGACGAGGTGAAGTCGACCTTCGAGACGCGGGCGAAAATCGTCCGATACATCCGCAGCTACTTCGACGGCAACGGCTTCGTCGAGGTGGAGACGCCGATGATGCAGCCGATCGCCAGCGGCGCCGCGGCACGGCCGTTCGTCACGCACCACAACGCGCTCGACATCGATCTGTTCATGCGCATCGCGCCGGAGCTGTACCTGAAGCGGCTCATCGTCGGCGGCCTGCAGCGCGTCTACGAGATCAATCGCAACTTCCGCAACGAGGGCATTTCCGTCCGGCACAACCCGGAATTCACGATGCTCGAGTTCTACCAGGCCTACGCGGATTACGAAGTCCTCATCGCCGAAACCGAAGAACTGCTGGCCGGACTGGTCGCTGAAGTGAAGGGATCCGACACCGTCCCATTCGGCGGTAACGAGGTTCGCTTCAGCCGCCCTTTCGCCCGATTCACGATGAAAGAAGCGATCGTGCATTTCTCCGGCGGAGCGATCGCCGCGGGCCACCTCGACGATCGGGCCTCGCTCATCGGGCTCGTCAAGAAGCACGGCGAGCACCGGCCGGTCAAAACGGACGGCACCGAAGGACCGGCCACGCAATCCGCCGTCCCTCCCATCGACTCGATGAACGCCGGCAAGCTCGTGGCGGAGTTGTTCGAGTCGGTCGTCGAGAAACACCTGATCCAGCCGACGTTCATCACCGATTTCCCGACCGAAGTCTCACCGCTCTCGAAGCAGCGGCGCGACGATCCGCGGTTCGTTGAGCGTTTCGAGCTCTACATCGGGGGCATGGAAGTGGCGAACGCGTTCTCTGAGCTCAACGATGCCGACGAGCAGGCCAGCCGCTTCATGCAGCAGCTGGGCGAGCGGGAGCGGGGCGACGACGAGGCCATGCCGATGGACGAGGACTACGTCCGCGCGCTGGAGTACGGCATGCCGCCGACCGGCGGCGAAGGCATCGGCATCGACCGCCTGGCGATGATCCTCACGAATTCGGCCTCGATTCGCGACGTGATTCTGTTTCCCCTGATGCGGCCGCGGACTGCTTAGTTCACCCCCCGGGCGCAGCGAGGGTTCAACTGCGGCGCCGCGACGCCACGTGCTGCTTCGCAAAAGCGTGGAGGCCCTGGAGGAGGTGCCGGGTCATTGCAGTTTGGCGATCCGACCGCGAAGAGTGCCGCGCCACAGCTGGTCCCTCGCTTCGCTCGGGATAAACTGAAAACGTGATCGAATCCCGCATCGCGCGGCGCTACCTCTGGGCGGCGCGGAAGCAGGCCCACACGGCGTTTCTGTCGCTCATCAGCATGCTCGGGCTGGCGGTCGGTGTGGCGACTCTGCTGATCTCGCTGGCACTCCTCTCCGGCCTGCAGGGACAGATCAAGCAGCGGCTGATCTCCTCGAGCCCGCAGATTCTGATCGAACCGAAAAAGTCGAACACGATCGACGGCGCCGATGCCATCGCAGCCGCCGGACGGCGCCTGGGATTGCGCGACATCGAGCCGGTCGTCAGCGGCATCGCCTGGGGCGCCAACGAAGCAGCGGGGCGTGGACGCCCCATGCGCATCGTCTCCTATCCCATCGGCCGCGCGCCGGTCAGCACGCCCCTCTACGCGAGAGGCGACGAGCCCGTGATCTTCACCACCCGCGACTTTGCAGCCGCGCTGGGACTCGACGTCGGCCAGGAGGTCACGGTCGTAGCCCCGCGCACTCGGCTGACTCCGTTCGGACGCGTGCCGGTCTGGCGTAGATTCCGGATCGTCCGCTTCATGCCCGCGCAGGGAACCGAGCACGACACCGACGCCTGGCTCGAGCAGGACCAGGCGGAAAGCCTCTTCGCCACCGGCGGCAAACCGACCTCCATCGAGATGTTCGGCAGCGGCGAGAACACGGACTTCATCCAACCGGAGCTGGCCAGGCAATTTCCGAACGTCATGGTCAAGACGTGGAAGGAGATCAACCGGCCGCTGTTTCTGGCGCTGCGGCTCGAGAAGATCGTGATGTTCGTGACGATCTCGCTGATCATCTTCGTCGCCGCGCTGAACCTGATCTCGTCGCTCTCGATGCTGATCATGGAGAAACGTCCCGCCGTAGGCGTGCTGCGCACCCTCGGCGCAACGGAGAAGAGCATCCTCATGCTCTTCGTCCAGGTGGGACTTCTGATCGGCCTGACCGGAACGATTCTCGGCAACATCTTCGGCATCGGCCTGGCCTGGGCGGCCAACCGATACGAGCTGATCCCGCTGCCGCGCGACATCTACTTCATCAGCTATCTGCCGTTCAAGCTGGAGCCGTCGGACGTGATCGGGGTTAATGTGGTGGCCATATGCCTGTCGGTGATCGCCACCTGGTATCCGGCACGCGTGGCCTCGCGCCTCGATCCGATCGAAGCCATTCGCGACGAGGGCTGACCGGCGCGATCGTCTGCTCCGTGATCCTGCTCGCCGCCTCGTGCGGCAAGGGCGTGGAGAAGGTCGTCACCCTGACCTTCACGACCGAGAGGCCGGATGTGGTGACCATCTCGACATCTACGGATCTCGGCGAGGCGGAGCGAGGCACTCCCGAGGCCGCAATAATCGAGCGCGAACGTGAGGCTCTGCTCAACCACAGCGATGACTGGGCGGTTCGATTCGCAAACGCCGACCCCGAATTCGAGCGGATCACCACCCAGCGCTCGAAGAAGCAGTTGCAGCGAGTCGAGCGCACGGGCGTCGTCCCGCTCGCGAATCTGCAGAGGTTCTTCTTCGATACGCCGCTGACCGTCAGCGTCATCCGCGGTGAAGGATGGAATGAGCTGACGATTCTCGCCGGAACCAGCAACCG
>JADGOA010000335.1 GCA_017883215.1 Thermoanaerobaculia bacterium
GTGGGCGAGGACGTGGGCACGCTCGAGGAGGTCTACGAGCCGTTCCTGGTTCAGAACGGATTCCTCCAGCGCACCCCGCGCGGCCGAGTGGCGACGGCGCAGGCGTACAGGCACTTCGGCTTCAATCCGCCAACTTCCAACGCCAGCACACAACAGCCAACGCTTTTCTAACGTATCTCCTGCGGCGTGTGCCCCCGCGCCCACGTCGGGTACGCCGGACGCTTCGCAGCCGCAGTTGGATTCTTCGCCAAGGTCTGCATCAACATCGACACCGCCATCTCCAGCTGAGTGTCGTGTCCCGCGCGCCACGCGGATGGACTGAGATCCACTTCCACATCCGGCGGCACTCCGCGATTCTCGACTGCGTATTCGCCCTCTGCAGTCCAGAGCGCAATGCGCGGCGCAGTCACAGTTCCACCATCCATTAGCGCCGGATATCCGCCAATTCCGACCAGCCCACCCCACGTCCGCTTACCGACGAGCGGACCAACCTTGAAGCGCCGGAAGAGCCACGGCAGCTCGTCACCACCTGAGCCCGCGTATTCGTTGATCAGCATCGCCTTCGGACCGTAGATCGCGCCAGCGGGAATGGGCGTGTCATCGCCGTAGCGTGAAGTCACCCAATTGAACGGCGCATCGCGGCGAAGGTAATCGACCATGTAGTCGGCGATGTTTCCGCCAGTGTTGAAGCGCTCGTCGACGACGGCGCCCAGCTTATCCTGCTGCGCAAAGAAGTAGCGGTTGAAGCTTGTGTACCCCTCGTTCGCGGTGTTCGGCACGTAGATGTAGGCGAGCTTTCCGCCAGACAGCTTGTCGACCGTCCGCCGATTCTCATCCACCCAGGCCAGATGCCTGAGCATCGCCTCACTCGGCAGCGGCACTACGGTCACATCGCGCGCCCCAGTTCCATTCGCGTTGGGGCCGACGCGGAGCACCACGGATTTCGCCGCGGTCCCCTCGAGGGCCTCATCGACGTTCTCGCTAGCAGTTAGAGGTTTTCCATCGACGGCGAGCAGGTATTCGCCGGCATGCACGCTTACACCAGGCTGCGTGAGCGGAGCGCGAAGCTGCGGATTCCAGTTCTCGCCCGCGTAAACTTTCGCGAAGCGCCAGCGTCCATTGTCGATCGTGTAATCCGCGCCTAGCAGTCCGTTCGCCGGCGCCTTGTTCGGATTGCCCGGCGCTGAGCCGACGAAGAGGTGTCCGACGGTGAGATTGCCGAAAATCTCCTGAAAGAGATAATCGAGATCAGCGCGGCTGCCGAGGCCGTCGAGCCAGCGCGCGTAGTACTTCTCCGCCCCGGCGAGATCGAACCCGTGATAACTCGGGTCGTAGAAAAACGCGCGCTGGAGCCGGAACGCTTCGTGGTACATCTCCTTCCATTCAGAGCGCGGATTGGTCTCGACCTGGATGTTGCCGGTGTTGAGCGCGCCATCACCGGGCTTGATCGGCTGCGCGATCGCGGCAATTGCCCACGCGTCCTTCTGCTTGTACAGCAGCTTCTCGCCGTCGCGCGAAACGTCGAAGTCACTGACGTCGGCAACCAGCTGATCGGTCTTCCGCTCGCCGAGGTCGAACTTGTGGAGCGTCAGGTGCGACGGACCGTTCTCCTGGAGATCGACGGGAACCAGTGGATTTTCGGCCAGAATGACGTTTCCCGCCTTTCCCGCGACCACGCTGATGTAGTTGCGCGGCGGCACAGGGAGCGGAATGGTGCGCTGATCGATCGCATCGAAATCGATCCGCACCGGCTCGGGCGGCGTCACCTTGTCCGTTCCTTCTTTTCCCGGCTTCGCCTCCTTTGCGCCTTTCACATCACCAGCCGCTGCTTTCGCGCTGCTCTTGGCAGCGCTGTCTCCCTTGGCTTTCTCTTCGTCGCTCTCCGGCGCGAGCGGCGAGGGCAGATCATTCCGCAACACGATCGCGTAGAGGCTGCGCGTGATCGGATGATCGAAGGTCGTCATGCTGAAATCGCTGGCGGGGCCGGCGTCGGTGCTGGCGACGAAATAGAGGTATTTGCCGGCGGCGTCGAAGACCGGATTTCGCGCGTCGCTCAACCCGTCAGTGACCTGCGTGAACGTGCCCTTCTGCGAGTCGTATACGAACACGGCGTTCAAGCGGTTCTTGATCGAACGGGCGTAGGTGATCCAGCGGGAATCCGGCGACCACCCGAATGGCATTCCCTCATTGAACTGCGGGCCGAGCGGTTCGACATCGACGCGCGTGGTCTTGCCGGATGCGACGTCGGCGTACCAGAGCTCGCCGCGAGAGTTGCTGTATCCGATGCGCTTGCCGTCCGGTGACCAGATTGGCGCATAGTAGTAGGTGTCATCGTCGCCGAGCTTGATCGTGCGCGGCTCGGCCAGACCCGTCTGCGCGCGCAGCTCCAGATGATACGCCCCGAGCGCATCGGAGAAGTAGGCAAGCGTCTGTCCATCGGGTGACCAGCTCGGAAAACGCTCCGTCGCACCAACGGTGCGGGTGACATCACGAGCGTCTCCTTTCTTGGCGGGGACGGTGATGATCTCTCCGCGCCCTTCGAACGCCGCACGTACTCCTGTCGGTGAAAGCGCTGAATGCTGGAGTTTGTCGCTGACCGCAACCCAACGAGGCTGCGCTTCGGTGAGCTCGCCTTCGAGGCGGATCGGAACGGCGGCGTCCGCTCCTGTCGTCAGATCGTGCAGACGGATGCCGCCGAACTGCTCGTACACGATTGCACCGGGCCCTGCTGAAGCGTTCTTGATGTCGAGCCCAGTGTTGTCGATCCGCCGCGCGACTTGTTTTGTCCTGGTGTCGTACGAGTAGAGTGTCGTCGGCCCGTCGCGATCGGAGAGGAAGAATACCGTGTCGGCCACCCACATCGGTGACAGATCGGTGGAGTTATCGCGTGGGATCTTCTCGATCGACGCATCTGAGAGCGACGCGATCCAGATCGGCGTCGTACGGCCACCCCGATAGCGCTTCCATATCTGGTTGGCGTTTGGATACGGCATGTAGGCCACCCGCTTGGCGTCCGGGCTGAGGGCGCCATCCCACACGGTCGGCAAGTCGATCTGGTCCGGCATCACGGCGTCGATCGCCTGGACGAAGAGACGGGGAGCGCCAAGCGCGGCGGTGATCGCGATTCCCTTGCGGTCGGACATGTAGACGACTCTGCCGTCCGGCGTCCAGCCGCGAACGACGTCATTGGCGGGATGCCACGTCAGCCGCTTCGGGGCGCCGCCGTTCACAGCGATGACGTAGGCGTCCGCATTGCCGTTGGCGGTGCTCGTGTACGCGACCCACCTCCCGTCCGGCGAGAATCTGCAGCCCGTCTTGCCGCCGGTGGACGCCGTGAGACGCCGCGCTGCGCCGCCGCCACGTGGCACGATCCAGATGTCGCCGGCAAACGTGAAGCAAATGTCGGTGGCACTCACCGCCGGCTGGCGGAGAAGCATTGGTGCCTCGCCTTGTGCGCTCATCGAGGTGGGCGCCGCAACAAGGAGGGAGAGGATAACGGGCAGTAAGCGCGGGACCGCGCGGAAGACGGACTGGACCGGCATGAGCGACTCAGGCAGTGGGTTTGAGCCAAACTACGGCTGGCTTTCAGCTCTGTCTACGACATTCTTTCGCCGTCCGTGTAGACGCGGAACAGCACATGAGGAAACACTGTCTTAGATTTCAGCCCGTGTTTAGCCGCGACTTGGTCGCGGAAGCAAGGAGGTCCGATGAGGCCCACAGTCAACATCGTGCTCGGCGCGTTAAGCGGCGTCTTCGTCGTCACCGCCACGCCCCGGCTTGGCCCTCCAACCTCGGATCTACCCAGATGATGTGAGCGGGCCGGTGGGTGGTATGCGGCGAATCGGATCTGAATATCGCCCCGGGCTTCGGGAATGCCGGCGAAAACGATGAGCGAGGGAGGAGGCTGGTGACGAGCGGTGCCGCGCGCTCGGCGCGTAGCATGGCATCAACAGCGCCGAAGCTCTGAGAGCCTCACGGCGCCAGCGCGTTGACACGGCCGGGGAGGCGAGCAACACTTCGAGCCATGCGGATTCACCTCCTTCTTTTCGCTACAGTGACCGCTGCGCAAGTCGCGGCGCAGCCGGCCCGCACCACACCGGACTTCGGTCCCAACGTCACGATCTTCGACCCC
>JADGOA010000336.1 GCA_017883215.1 Thermoanaerobaculia bacterium
GAAACCTGACCGCTTCTATTTCGCGGGCCGCTTCAGCTGGCAGGCGTCGACGATCTTGGTCGGATCGATCGCCTCGCTGTCGACCTGCTCCTCGACCACTTTCCCTTCCTTGTCGATGAGGAACGTGGCTCGGCGTGCTGACGTAATGGTCACTCCGCCGATGTGGGAGTCCTTCTCCAGTCCGTACTCTTTGATCGCTTTGGCATCCATGTCGCCGAGCAGCGGGAATGTGATGCCGTTCTGCGTGGCGAACGCATGATTCGCGAAGGGGCTGTCAACGCTCACACCCAGGACCTGGGTGTCTGAGCCTTCCACTTTGGCCAGATTCGCCTGGAAGGCCTTCATTTCCTGCGTTCAGCCACCGGTGAAGGCGAATACGAAGAACGCCAGCGCGACCTTCTTCTTCCCCTTGAAATCATGCAGCGACACCGGCTTGACGCTGTGGCCGTCGTACTGGAGCAGCGTGAAGTCGGGCGCGACGTCGCCGATTTTGATCTTCAGCGGTTCAGCTGGTTTCTTCGTTTCCTGCCCGAACGCTGTCAGGCTCGCCAACGACAGCGCCATGAACAGAAAGATCCCGATGACGCGATTGCGCACTCGACACCTCCTCAACGATCTAAGTGAACCCGACCATCCTAAGGACTCCGAGAGAAGTGGACGTTACACTCCCGAAAACGTGCGATCTCCGCCTCTGGAGAACGGATCAGGCCGCTCGAGCCGACCAGCGCGGACCGCCGGCACCCTGCCGGCCGCACCGGCCGCCCGGGGGGCGGCGGTCCTGCCCTGTCAGAAGATGGTCTGGAATCGGGCGATGAGGCGACCGGCGCTCTTTCCGGCCCAGTCGCTCCTCAGATAGTGCAGTTGCAGCTTCAGGTCGTGTCCCTTGATGTAGTAGTTGGTGCCGACGAGCCACGACCGAGTCTGGTCACCTGACAACGAGCCGTTCGGATCGAACGAGTCGTATCGCACCACACCCTGCAACTTGTCGCCGACGAGCGGGGCAGCGGCCAGGACGTACCAGCTCTTCGCATCGAAGGTTCGGCGCGGGACGGCGGAATCGGGCTCGAAACGCTCGCGCAGCATCTCGGTCCAGAGCTCGACCTTGCCGAGGCACAACTGGGCATCTGCGCCTGCAGCACTGCGCCGCCCCGCGAAGATGTCATCCACGGCCGGCGATGCCGGCGTCGAATCGATGCCGAAGTCGGGGGCCACCGCGACGCTTCGGTCGTTGCTGCGGAATGCGTTGATTCCGACGCGGAGCAACGCCTCGTGCGATTTCGGTTTGCGCAACACGGCACTCGTGAGGCGGCCAGCCACGAGAAACCCCTCGCCGTCATTCACGTTCGTGTTCGTCCCCGTGCCGTTGAAAGCTCCGACGGCGTACGAGAGTCGCTCATCGAAACCACTACCCGCGAGCTGCGCACCGAGCTGACGGCCCGGGACCAGGCGGTCGTTCCCGAGTGTCCGCTCGATGCTCGGAAGCTGCTGGTCGGAGTAGAGCTGCTCGAAACCGAACGGCGTCTTGAACTGCCCCATGCGGATGGCGAGCGCCGTAGACTTCGTCCAGGTGGCGTAGCCGTCGACGAGTTGCACTCGCATGCCCGTGCTGTTCGAGAGGCTGCCGGTCGCGTCGAGCTCCACCTTGAACTCGAAGCGCTGATCGAACTTTCCGCTGGCGTTGAGCCGCGCTCGACGAAGAAACATCCGGTCGTGGTCATCGCCGAAGCGGCTGTCCGGCCGCCCGCCACTCTCGCCCTGGAACTGGACCAGACCTCCGAGCTGCAGCCGCTGCTCCTTGCCGGCCGGCTTGAGCCTCTGCGGTTCGGGCTGCACCGCGGGAGCGCCTGCCGCCGGCTCCCCCGTTGCGTTCGCAGCCGGTTTGACAGCCGCATCGGGAGCGACGGCGGCGAGCTGCCTGCGAAGCGCATCGTTTTCGGCGCGCAGCGCTTTGATCTCGCTCTCGATCTTCGTCAGTCGATCCTCGACCGCGCTCTGCGCCATCAGGGCCGGCGCGGTGAGCACGATGGCCAGTAAACCCGTCGCCAATCGCGTCATTGTTCCGCCCTCTCAGTTCATGAGGAGGATAACTCCGCGCGACCGATCGCAAGGAGTGACGCGAGCGGTTGACATCGTCATGGCTCCGGCTGAGTGGGCGGAGGCCCACAGGCGAGCCTGACGCGCGCCGTCACAGCGAGCTCAGAACTTGACTTCCTGGCTGGCTGCCTTCACGTTGCACGATTCGCAGAGCCAGCCGTGAGCGGTGAGCTTGAAGGGAGTTTCATTCTCATCGCGGAAGAGAGTTCTGGTCTCATGGCACCAGTCGCAGCGCACGACATGAGGATTCCCGAACGCCGGGTTGGCCCGGAGGATGGCCGTGGCCACCTCTCTCTCGTCGCCGATCAAATCGTCACTGCGAAGTACTTTCCCTGCCGTAATGCGAACGACCTGTCTGGTCACGATGTCCTCCGAAACCTGGATCAATTGCTTCCGCGGCGCATCCCTGGCCGTCCAGGCGCCCTCAGGCCGAGGGCGCACAGACAGGAATGTCGCCACATCGCTCTCCTCCCCTCGACACAAATCCGTGGGAGGAATGCGTTCAACAGCGCTCCTTCACGATGGCCGCTGCCCGCCGCTCGAGGCCTTCACAGCAGGTGATCCACATCGAGTCGAACCAGCCGTTTTCACGAGCGTGGATGGTGACCGACATGACCGGCTGGCCATGCTCGGCGCACCGCAGTTTCGCCACGCCTTCGAGCCGCTCGCGCAGCCGTTCACGCAGCGCCGTTCCGCGGTCTTTGATGGTGACGTTCGTCGCGCCCGCAGTGAACCTCATCGCGCACCTGCCATCTGTGCCGTGAGCGCCCGGATGCGATCGGCGCCGAACCGGCGGTAGAGGTTCCAACCCATGAACGCAACGACGACAACAGCTGCGATCGATAGCCACGTCACCATGAAAGCCTCCCTCTTGCGGAGTGGGAGAACGGCCGCGTCGACCGCCCTCCCAGGGTTCGCTGTCCGATCGGTACCGGATCGGGCCACGGGCGTGGTGCTATTTGCGCGGCTTGGCTTCGTTGACCTTCAACGCCTGACCGTTCACATCGCGGCCATCGAGACCGGTGATCGCCGCGCGAGCTTCGTCGGCGCTGGTGAACTCGATGAAGCCGAAGCCCTTGGACTCGCCGCTCGAGCGCTCCGTCGCAACGTTCGCCGAGACGATCTTCCCGTACGGCACGGCGAGATCGTTCAGCTGCGAATCGGTGACCTGCTTGGAGAGATTTCCTACGTACAATTTCATTTGAGCTCCTGGCCGGACGAGCCGGCCGTTCTCTGACGGCTGCCGCAAGTAGCGCAATCCCGCTGACGATCTCGCCAATCACCGCGCGTCGAGAAATGGGAGGCTAAGAGGGTGAGTCCAGAGGATCTGACTTAGTTCAGATGGACTGAAGTGCCTGGGAAGGTTCCTCGGCGTGCACCCACCATACGCGGTTTGGTCGTAGGTGTCACTGCGCAATACCTCCGACTCAATTCCGGTTTCGCAGCGTCGACAACCCGGCTGCCGATGAGCTCGGTCGGTGATGGTGTGGAAGACCGAGCGACTCACTCAACCAAACCGAGGTTGCGCAGAAACGCCTTCGCATACGCCGGCCCCTTCCCCTCCTCCTCGTGCTTGAAGAAGACGTAGGCGTCGGACCACGGCTGGGAAGTGATTCGCTTCGCCCAGGCGGCCAGGTCGGCCTCGACATAATTCGTCCGGCGGAGGCGCGCATAGCCCCACGAGGCCGTGCTCACGAGAACGGATTCCGGATCGCTGACCTCGTCCGTGTCGGCAGCACAGAGCGCCGCATCGCGTTCACGTAGAACTTCGTACACCCCGTCGTCGCACCACGATTCGTGGCGGAACTCGAATGCCACGCGCGCGGGCTGCGGCAGCATGGCGATGAAATCGCGCAACCGCGCGAGATCTTTTCGGAGATACGGCGGCAGCTGAAAGAGCACCGGTCCGAGTTTCGGCCCGAGCGCCTCCGCGACCTCGAAAAAGTAGCGGACGTCCTCACCGGCGTCAGCGAGTTTCTTCTGATGGGTGATCCGCTGCGGCGCTTTCAGCACGAAAGTGAACGAGTCGGGTACCTC
>JADGOA010000337.1 GCA_017883215.1 Thermoanaerobaculia bacterium
ACTCATGCACGTCCAACTTCCTGACGGTTCCAGCAAAGAAGTTCCAGACAACGCCACCGTGGCCGATGTCGCCGCGTCGATCGGAAAGCGTCTGGCCAAAGACGCCATCGCCGGCAAGGTCAACGGCAAGATCGTCGACGTTTACGCGCCCGTTCCCGCGGGCGCCAGGATCGAGATCGTCACGCCGAAGTCGGCCGATGGCCTCGACACCATCCGCCACTCGACCGCCCATCTCATGGCCATGGCCGTGCAGGAGCTCTTTCCAGGCACTCAGGTGACCATCGGGCCGGTCATCGAGAACGGGTTCTTCTACGATTTCGGCACCGAGCGTCCGTTCGCCGATGAAGACCTTCGCCGCATCGAGGAAAAGATGCAGGAGATCGTCAAGCGCGATCTGCCGATCCGCCGCGAGGAGTGGTCGCGCGATGAGGCCGTGGATCTCTTCGACAAGCTCGGCGAGAAGTTCAAGGTCGAGATCATCCGCGACATCCCCGGCGATCAGGTGCTCTCCATTTATCGCCAGGGCGAATGGTTCGACCTCTGCCGCGGGCCGCACGTGCCGTCGACCGGCCGCCTGGGCGCATTCAAGCTCCTCTCGGTCGCCGGCGCGTACTGGCGAGGCGACGAGCGCAATGCCATGCTGCAGCGCATCTACGGCACCGCCTGGGCGGATCAGAAGGAGCTCGACGAGCACCTCAAGCGGATCGAAGAGGCGCGCGCTCGCGACCACCGCAAGCTCGGCAAGGAGCTCGAGCTCATTTACTTCTCGCATTTCGCGCCGGCGATGCCGATCTTCCTGCCGAAAGGGACCGTCATCTACAACGAGCTGATCGACTTCGTGCGCGCCTTCTATCGCCGCGACGGCTACAGCGAAGTCGTCACTCCTCTCATCTGGGATACAGAGCTCTTCAAAATTTCCGGGCACTACGACAACTACCGGGACAACATGTTCTTCTCGCACATCGACGAGCGCGAGTACGGCGTGAAGCCGATGAACTGCCCCGGCCACACCCAGATCTTCGCCATGGAGCGCCGCTCCTACCGCGATCTTCCGATCCGCATCGCCGACTTCGCCCGCCTGCACCGGTATGAGCGCTCCGGCGTGACTCACGGACTGGCGCGCGTCCGCTCCTTCGCCCAGGACGACGCCCACCTGTTCGTCACCCCCGAGCAGATCGGGCCGGAGATCGACCGCGAGCTGCGGCTCATCAAGGAGATGTACGACGTCTTCGGCTTCACCGACGTCCGCTTCGCTCTCTCCACCCGGCCGGAAAAGCGCGTCGGCACCGACGCCATGTGGGATGAGGCCGAGGCCGCCCTCGAGAAGGCCCTGAAAAAGAACGGCATCGATTACACCATCAACCCCGGCGAAGGGGCCTTTTACGGACCGAAGCTGGAGTTCCAGGTCACCGACGCCATCGGACGGCCCTGGCAGCTGGCCACCGTCCAGCTCGACTACGCCCTGCCGGAGAGATTCCAGCTCAGCTACGTCGGCGCGGACAACTCTGAGCATCGCCCCGTCATGATCCACCGGGCCATCCTCGGCTCCCTGGAGCGCTTCATCGGCATCATCATCGAGCACTTCGCCGGCGCCTTTCCCCTCTGGCTTGCCCCCGTCCAGGTGGCCGTCCTGCCGGTCTCGGAGAAGTTCCTCGACTACGGCGACGAGGTCGGCCGCGAAATGCAGCGGGCCGGCCTGCGTGTTCAGGTGGATCGATCCAACGAAAAGCTCGGCGCGAAGATCCGCACGGCCCAGCTCGAGAAGATCCCGTTCATGCTGGTGGTCGGCGAGAAGGAAGCGCAGAACCGCACCGTGGCTCTCCGCAAACGGAGCGGCGGCGACCAGGGAAGCATGACCATCGAAGAGGTGGTCGTGGAAGCACGGCGGCTCATCGACTCCCGTTCGTTGACTTTGTGAGGCAATCTTCGTAGATTGACCGACACTTTGGCGGGTAGCGGATAGAGAGCAGGCTCAGCTCCTACTCGCTACTCGCCACTCGCTACTCGCTATTCGTTTCTCAAACAAGGAGGACATTCGCATTTACCCCCCGCGACGAGGCTCTAGATTCGACCGGAGACCCGCAGAACCCGAATCCCGCATCAACGAGATGATCCGTGGCATCCCCGAGGTGCGACTGATCGATCACGAAGGCCAGCAGGTCGGCGTTGTGCCGCTTGCACAGGCACAGGAGATGGCGCGCGAGAAGCAGCTCGACCTGGTCGAGATCTCGGCGTCGGCCAATCCCCCGGTCTGCAAGATCATGGATTACGGCAAGTTCGTATTCCAGCAGAAGAAAAAGCAGAGCGAAGCAAAGAAGAAGCAGAAGGTCATCGTCGTCAAGGAGGTTCAGTTCCGCCCCCGCATCGACGAGCACGATTTCGACTTCAAAAAGAACAACATCCTTCGATTCCTGCAGCACGGCGACAAGGTCAAGGCCTCGATCCGATTCCGCGGCCGCGAGATGACGCATATGGAGCTCGGCCGGGCCGTGCTCGATCGCCTGCTCATCGAAATCAAGGAATATGGTGCAGCGGAAAGCCCTCATCCCGACGTTCAGGGCAACCGCATGACACTGGTCATCGCGCCCGTAAAGGCGCACTGAATCGACCGCAGACGGCAGACCGCAGCGGTTGAAACTGCGGTCTGTGGTCTGCGGACCGTTTCTGGGAATCAACTCAGCGCCCAATCCGTTCGGAACCAGGCTTACGAGGTCCATTTATGCCGAAACTCAAGACGCATCGCGGTGCCGCCAAGCGGTTCAAGAAGACCGGTACCGGCAAGATCCAGCGGAATCACGCTTTTCATGGGCACATCCTCACCAAGAAGTCGCCGTCGCGGAAGTCCGCACTCGCCGGCGAGGTCGAGGTGTCCAAGGCGAACGAGAAGACCGTCAAACGGATGTTGCCGTACTAGAACGAGGTCCTGAGTGCTGAGTCCTGAGTAAACCCCTCAGGACTCAGGACTCGGGACTCGGGACTGAAACCCGAGCGAGCCGCGGCACTCACCACTCCTGGCCCGGCCGCTCATGACGAAGGAAAACGAGGAGAGAACATGCCTAGAGTCAAACGAGGTCCCAAAAGAAAAAATCGCCGCTCGAAGGTGATGGACCTGGCCAGCGGTTACTGGGGGATGAAATCCCGCGGTTTCCGCATCGCCAAACAGCAGGTCGAGAAGGGTCTCAACGCGGCGTTCGCCGGCCGCAAAGACCGCAAGGGCGATTTCCGCAAGCTCTGGATCGCGCGTATCAACGCCGCCGCCCGCGCCAACGGGATTTCCTATTCGCAGCTCATCGCCGGCCTGAAAGCCGTCGGCAGTACGCTTGACCGCAAGGTGCTGGCCGACATCGCCGTCCGCGACGCCGCCGCCTTCAGCGCCATCGTCGAGAGCGCCAAGGCCGGTCTGGACAAGGTCAAGGCAACCGCGAAGTAAATCTCGAATCACACTCGCCGAATCCGAAACGCGGGCCCAGAGCCCGCGTTTCTCGTTTGGAGTGCGAGCGTCCCGCGCCCGGCGACCGTGTCGACCAAAAGCGACCCGGCGCGGGACGCCGGGTCGCCGCGGGCGAGACGCCCGCACTCCTCTGCCACTACAATCCCCCTCCTGCCATGTCTGAACACGACTCCAGCACCGACATCAAACGAGCGATCGAAGAGTCAGGACGCGAATTCGACGGCCGGCTCGAAACGGCGAACACGGCCGCCGCCCTCGACGAGTTGCGCGTCCATTACTTTGGACGCAAGGGCGGCCTCATTCCCGCCCTCTTCTCACGCCTGAAGGAAGTTCCGAAGGATCAGAAGAAGGACACAGGCGACGCACTCAACAAACTGCGCGACCGCATCGAGTCGGAGCTGAAAGAGAAGACCGACCGCATCGCCGTCAGCGAAGCGGCCCGCAAGGAAGCCCGCGAGCAGATCGACGTGACGCTCCCCGCTCGGCTGCCGCAGCTCGGACATCTCCATCCCGTGACGCTGGTGCGGCAGGAAGTCGAGCAGATGTTCCGGGAGATGACCTATACGATCGATCCCGGTCCCGAGATCGAGACGGACTGGTACAACTTCGAGGCCCTCAACTTCACGCCCGATCATCCGGCTCGCGACACGCAGGACACGTTCTTCCTGGA
>JADGOA010000338.1 GCA_017883215.1 Thermoanaerobaculia bacterium
TGGAAATCGAAGTCCGAAAACGATCCCGCCTCCCGCATTGGCACGCTGCTCGTGGAACCTACTTCGTCACTTTCAACTTGTTCGATGCCGTGCCGCAGGACGAGTTGCGACGTCTTGCAAATGAACGGGCGGCATGGCTTGCGCACCTCGAACGGATGCGCGGCACGCCCACGCCGGCCGAAATTCACGCCGCGAATGCACGCGTGCGCAGGCAGATCGAACGCATCCTGGATTCGAGCCGGGGCGCGTGCTGGCTTCGGGACGACCGCGTCGCCACTCTGGTGTCGAAAGCACTCACGTTCTTCGACACTGAGCGGTACCTGCAGATCGCGTGGTGCGTCATGCCGAACCACGTGCATACGGTATTCACTCTCCTGGGCGAGAACGATATTTCAGACGTGATGGCGAGCTGGAAGCGCTTCACATCGCATGAGGCGAACCGGGTTCTCGGCCGCGAGGGCATGTTCTGGCAGCAGGACTACTTTGACGTGCTGGCACGGTCGGCAGTGCACCTGAACAGGATCGTCCAGTACGTCGCGAACAATCCTGCCAAGGCTGGGCTGAGGAACTGGCCGTACGTCCGTGTTTATGCGGACCGGCTGTAAGCCCGCCGCGGGGACCGCGGCGGGCTGCGGGTCGGAGACCCGCTCTCCACCTCTGCGCGTTGTAAGTCGGAGCCCCGCTCTCCCCTGCTAATGCACGAACTTCCGCCGGTTCCGTATGTAGTCCGCAAGGATGTACTCCCCGAGCCTGTCGGGCGAGGAGTAAAAGGCGCGGCCGCGGTTGATCTGCGAGAGCTGCTCGACGAAATTCACGAGCATCGGATCGGTGGCGAGCATGAAGGTCGTGATGGGAATGCCGGCGCGGCGGCAACGGTCTGCTTCCTCGAGCGTGCGGTTGACGATCTTCATGTCCAGGCCGAACGAGTTCGTGTACAGCCGGCCGTTCTCGTGCAGTGCGGAAGGCTTTCCGTCGGTGATCATGAAGATCTGCTTGTTCGCATGGCGGCGGCGCCGAAGGATGCGCTGTGCCAGCTCGAGCCCCGCCTTCGTGTTCGTGTGAAACGGGCCGACCTTCACGTACGGGATGTCGGAGATCGGCACCTCCACGGCGTCGTCTCCGAACAACAGGACGTCGATGGAGTCCTTGGGGTACTTCGTGAGGATCAGTTCCGTCAGCGCCAGCGCGACCTTCTTGGCCGGCGTGATGCGATCCTCGCCGTAGAGGATCATCGAATGCGAGATGTCGATCATCACCACCGTCGCGCAGTTCGAGTTGTGCTCGCTCTCGAAGACCTCCAGATCCTCTTCCGCAATGGTGATGTCGTCGGAGGGATCGTTGTGCCGCATGGCATTCTGGATCGAGTGCATCGAGTCGATCGACATGGGATCGTCGCCGAACTGATAGGGGCGGGTCTCGGTGAGCCGCTCCGTCCCCTGCCCGGCCGTCGCCACCGAGTGGTAGCCGGTCATCGATTTTTCGAGCCCGCCGAAGATCTCGTCGAGCGCGTCGCGGCGAATCTGCCGTTCGCCGCCTGAAGCGAGCACGAGATTGCCGTTCCCGTCCTGGCCGATGATGTTCTCGGCGAGCAGCTGCGCGAAGAACGCCTCCAGGTCGACGGCCTCGTCGATGTAGCCGCGCTGCTGGAGCTGCCTCATCCACTCCATCGCCTCCTCGACCTCCCCGCCCGTCTGCAGAAGCAGGTGGTTGAACAGACGGCGCAGCCCCATCTCCGCCAGGAGCTGGCGGATGAGATCGGGATCAAGGTAGCCGTAGCGGTGGCGCATCGTCAGTCCTGAGTCCTGAGTCCTGAGTCCTGAGCGTCCAGTGCGAAGTACTGAGTGCCGAGAGCTGTGTGCGGCGCGTTCTTCAGAAAAACCGGAGTCACTCAGGACTCAGGACTCAGGACTCTTTTTCCCCTCACGCTTCCGCGCGCGGCCGCTGCTTGTTGAGCTTCTCGATCCACTTTGCGATCGACGGGTTGTTCGGGAGCATTTCGCGCGCCTCTTCCAGCAAGGTGAGGGCCTCGGCATCACGGCCGACGATCATCAGGATCTGCACGCGAAGCTCGACCAGCGCCTGGTAGAGCGAGAAATCGGTCGCCGCCGTGCCGCTGGCGAGCGAGAGCGCGCGGTCGACGAACTTGAGCGCCACCTCCGGCTTGGAGTCGTTGAGAGCGTCGGCGGCGAAGCGGTGCAGCATCCGTGGCGAGTCGCCGAGGAAGGTCTTGGCGTCGACGAACTGCGACAACGCCTCGCGCACGACCGCCTCCTGATCGGGGAACCATCCGTCACGGATGATCCGGTCGATCTGACGTGCGAGCTCGTTGGAGATGTCGGCGGTGACCTTTGGCATGGGGAGAATGCTAACAGGCGTGGGGAAAATCGGCACACGCATAGCGCAAACGCGACCGATGGGACCAATAGGACGAATGGGACGAATGGGACCCATGGGACCAATAGGACGAGCAGGCGGGGTCTTGGTCTCATAGGTCCCATTCGTCCCATTGGTCCCATTCGTTGCCCTCGTCACCGCACCGTCCTCAGTACGTTGAACTTCATCAGCTCCTGGAAGGTGATCGTCGAATCGAGGTCCTCGCGCGAGAGGCGCAGGGCCTGATGCAGACCTTCGAGGACCATCTCCATCCAGAACGCCAGCTCCTCGTCGTTTGAGGGCTGCACGTATTTCTGGGCCGTCTCGGCGAGCTTCGGCACTTTCTTCAGCTCGGCGAAATAAGTGGCGAATGGCTGCTCGTCCGAGAGGGTGATCTTGTTGCCGCTGGAGAACCAGCCGAGGATCACGTCGTAGTTCGGTTCGCTCTTCTTTTCGGAAGGCGGTTCTTCAGGCGGCGGCTGGTGCTTTTTTTTCTGTGCAGCGCGGCGGCCGGCGAAGGCGTCATCGAGCTCGTCCTGCTCGATCTCGCCGTAGCCGCGGGTACGCTCGCGCGCGGCGTGCTGCTGCTGGCCGGCGCGCTCGATCGGCGGGAACTTCGATTCGAACAGCTTCGCCGTCGCCTGCCCGATGAGCTGACGGGCCACGACCTCGGCCCCCTGCTGCTCGCCCTCGTAAACCATCTCCACCTTTCCGGTGATGGCCGGGAGGAGCATGGAGAGGTCGGAGAGACGCGGGAAGACGTGAACGTCGCCGGTCATGGCTGCGCGGCGCTCGAGATTCGATTGCAGGAGCTCCATGGCTGCGATCGTCAGCCGCGCCGACACGCCCGAGGACTGGTCCACCAGGTCGGACTGGCGGGCCACGAAGGCGACGCTCTCGACCAGGTCGCGGATGTAGAGCGGGACCTCGATCGCGGGCGATGCTCCACGGTCGAGCCATGCCTCCTGGTCGGTGATGCGGCGGGCGATCTCCACGGTCTGCGGGTAGTGCGTGAGGATCTGCGAGTCGATCCGGTCTTTCAGCGGCGTGATGATGTTTCCGCGGCTCGTGTAGTCCTCAGGGTTGGCGCTGAAGACGAGGACGATGTCCATGGGGATGCGCACCGGAAACCCGCGGATCTGCAGGTCGCGCTCCTCGAGGATGTTCAGCAGCGCCACCTGGATGCGCGGCGCGAGATCGGGCAGCTCGTTGATGGCGAAGATCCCGCGATTGGTGCGCGGGATGATGCCGTAGTGGATGACCTCTTCGTCGGCGTAGGTCAGCCGCTGGTTGGCCGCCTTGATCGGGTCGATGTCGCCGACCAGATCGGCCACGGTGACATCGGGCGTGGCCAGCTTCTCGCGGTAGCGATGGTCGCGGGGAATCCAGGCGATGGGGAGGTCCTCCCCCTTGTCGGCGGCCAGCCTGCGGCAGCGCTTGCAGGTCGGATCGAACGGCGAGTCGTTGATCTCGCAGCCTTCCACGGCCGGCACGTGCTCGTCGAGGAGCATGGTCAGCGCGCGGAGAATGCGAGTCTTGGCCTGGCCGCGCAGGCCCAGAAGGATGATGTCGTGTTTGGAGAGGATGGCGTTGTGCATCGCCGGGATCACGGTGCGCTCATAGCCGTGGATCCCCGGGAAGGTGTTCTCGCCGCGGGCGATGGCCGCCAGCAGATTGGCGCGCATCTCGTCTTTGACGGAACGGAGGCGATATCCGGTGGCGCGCAGCTCACCGACTGT
>JADGOA010000339.1 GCA_017883215.1 Thermoanaerobaculia bacterium
CCGGCCGGTACGCGAACAGTCGAGGTACGATCGATCGGATGGGAGCCGATGACCGTCGCCATGGACTTCTCGACGAACGCGGCGCGCGATACTTCGCTTTCAATCGGTCGGCAGGCGCAAGTGCTGGCGCAGGTCGACGTCACTCGAACGGCCGTTCTCCCATCGTTGATGGAGCGCAGCGGATTCGAAATACGGAGGCAGCAAGGAATGGGAGCGTTCGTGACGGAGCAGGACATCAAGAAGCACACCTTCTCCGATTTCATCGAGGTGCTGAGGGGCCTCAGGGGTCTACAGGTCAACGCGGCAGTTCCGTTCCCATTTCTTATCGGAATCAGCGACTTCAATCAGGTGCGCTGCATACCGAACGTCTACCTCGATGGCCTAGCATTCCCGATCTCCATGCCAGGTCCGCGTGGACCTACACCGGACTACGGGTCGTTTCAGCAACTGAGGGGCATTTTGTTCCCCGGAGCGATCAAGGGCCTCGAGGTCGACTCCAATCCCGGCACGATCCCGGCGCAATACGATCTGACCTCGTCGACGGGTTGTGGTTCGATCGTAATCTGGACGCGCTAGGCGGCAGTGATCGCGATCTTGCGGACTCCGACGATTGCGGTGTTGCTGATCACGGGCCTCGCAGCACCGCTGGCCGCCCAGAACTTCCGCGGCGTCGTTCGCGACAGCACGAGTCATCAACCGATCGCGGGTGCTGTGGTCATGCTGCTGGATTCGACGGGCGCGCTGCTCGGACGAAATATCACGAACGAACGTGGGCAGTACAGTGTCGCCTTCGTCCGCGTCGCGCGCTCGATGCGTGTGGTCCGCATCGGATTTCTGCCGCGCGAACTTCGCGTGCGAGATTCGGAGGCTGTTGATCAGTCGATCGACGTGGTGATGGTTCCGTTCAGCGCCGCACTCGCGCCGGTCCGCATCATGGATAGGTCGAGCTGTCCCCAGCGCAGCGATCAGGCGACGACATTTGCATTGTGGGAGCAGGCCCGTGCCGGCTTGCTCAACATGGTCGTGGCGCGCGAAACCAATCCGATGTCGGTCCGGCGTCTCGTCTTCGAGCGCACGCTGGATGGTCACAGCGACCGCATCACACGCTTCCGGGTCACTGGAGACTCCGCCACAAACAGCGAGACCTCTTTCAACGCCGTTTATTCCGCCAGGGACTTTGTCGCGTCGGGCTTCTCGGTCGACAGCGGCGGCACGCGGTTCATGTTTGCGCCGGACGCGGACGTGCTGCTGGACGACGCGTTTGCTCTTGGCTACTGCTTTCGCCTCGTGCCGTCTCCAAAAAATCGCCCGCGCCAGATCGGGCTCGCGTTCTCTCCGTCCGACCCTCACCCGGGTCGAATGGACATCGATGGAACGCTGTGGATCGACACAGCCGCGCGAGCGCTCCGCGATATCGAGTTTCGGTACATCGGAACGCCTCCACGATGGGACGAATTTCACCCTGGTGGTTCGATCTCCTTTCATGAAATGAATAACGGTGCCGTGTTCGTCGACCACTGGTATCTCCGCCGAGTGGATGCGACGCAGACCTCGGTTCTTGACCAAAGGGGCACTGATTTCACGACCCGTACGTCGATGTTCGCAACGGAAAATGGCGGCGAACTGGCTCACGCGGTCTGGCCGGATGGTCAAGCATGGAACGCCTCACTCGGCTCGCTTCGCATCCAAACGGTCACGCCTTCAGGCCAGCCCGCGCCCGGCGCCGAGGTGCTGCTTCCGGACACGCCGTACCGCGGCACCGCGGATTCGAGCGGTACAATTACGATCAGAGATCTTCTGCCGGGACCGTACTCGCTGCGAATCCGCGACTCGCGAATGGCGGAGCTCGATATTTCAATCCCAACCAGAGTCTCGTTCGTTGCAGCTCGCGACTCGACCTTTCGAACGACAGTGAAAGTTTCGACGGCTGAGGAGTACGTCGCAGGCCTGTGTCGGAAAGACCGGCAGTGGGAGGCAAATGATTCGACATTCATTCTCGGCCGCGTCGTCACGCCAGAAGGAAAACCCGTCGATGATGTCAAGGTGTCGTTTGCCACAAAGATGCAAGACGGACAATGGAGCTGGCTCCGGTGGTTCTACAGGACGGGTACTGATGGAGTGTTCGAGTTGTGCGGCAAGTTGTTCAACGCTGGCCAGAAGATCCTGATACGTGTGTCACGAAGGGGATTGACGGACGTAGACGTTGAACGCACTATCGCTACGAGACTCACCATCGCGAAGCTGCAGATCGAGGCGCGGCCTTAACGCGCACCGAAGTTGCACTCGAGATGCGCCGACTTTCGGCAGTAGCGCGGGCAGGCGCGGGCTCGAACCGGCGGGACCAAGTAATTCGGCAGCACCGCAATTGGCTGGTGGGTCGTCGCGGCGTCACCTTGACCGCGTATCGGTCGTCATCCAGGCGCTTGATGAGACTGGCGCGTCGCCTGCCACGCCCTCCACTGCCGGCGATTCCGGACTTCGCGAGTCTTGAGTTCTGCAGTCACGACCAGTGCTCCAGCGACCGGGTCTAGGCGGGCGGCCCAATGGCGCGTACAATGTAGTTCACACGGCCGTTCCACCCTGCACACCGAGGAGCATGCGATCCGTTCCGGTCCTCTTAACCTGTGCTATCGCGCTCGCAGTTCCCGGCGGTGGAGCCGGGGCGCAGACGCGATTTGCATCGCTGCGCGGAAACGTCCTGGCGGACTCCTCGAACCTCCCGCTGCGTGGCGCCGTGGTCTCCATCCCGCGGCTCGGCAAGACGGCCGTCACCGACTCACTCGGCGGATTCCTCCTCGGCGGAATCGAACTCGGCCAGGAGATCGTAATGGTCCGGCGCATCGGGTTCAAGGAGGTCACCGCCCAGTTGCGGTTCGCCAAGGGCGACACGGTCGAGGTGGATTTTCTGATGCTGCCCACCGTTCAGCGGCTGGCCGAGGTGCAGGTGAAAGGCAAGTCGCGGCCGGCAAAACTGAGCGCCTTCGACCGCCGGCGCGCGGAAGGGTTCGGCCACTTCATTTCCGAGGATCAGCTCGCGAATCAGCAGAGCCGTCTCTTGTCGGAGGTGGTCAACACGATCCCGGGGCAGCAGATCTACCGCTCGAACAACAGCTCGGCTGCCTGGGTGGCGACCGCCCGTGGACAGCAGTCGCTCGCGGGAACGTTCCGGGTGGATCCCTCGGACGTCAGCCGGGGCGCGCCGAACAACCAGTGCTACGCGACGGTGTTTCTCGACGGAACGCCGGTCTTCACCGGACGCCGCGGCGAGCTGCTTTTCGACATCAACTCGGTTCCGACGGCGCAGATTGCCGGCATCGAGTACTACGGTGGCTCGGCCTCCATGCCCCCCGAATTCAATATCGGCGGCAACACCTGCGGCGCGCTCGTGATCTGGACGAAATAGCGGCTTCAACGTCCGGCGCGCGCAGCGGCAGGACGCGAGCAACGCGAAGGGCGAGGGGAGAACCGATCCCCTCGCCCTTCGTGTAATCGGTCAGCGCGATCTCGAGGTTACGGCTTCCTGTCCGTGCAGCCGTTCACCGCCAACGGATTGTTGTTCAGTTCATCCTGCGGCACCGGAAGGTTGACGTCCGTGCCGTACGTGATGCCGCGGTAGTGCGTTCCGGTCGGGAAGACGAGGCTGTCGGCCCACCCGTACTGGCGCTCGAGCCTGCGCATGTCGAAGAGCCGCTGGCCGCGCCCGAAGGTCCAGTAGGCCTTCTCCGAGAAGAGCTGGGCCTGACGAGTCGTAGCCGTCCCCGGGTCGGCCAACGGGGCCATCAGGGGTGGCTGGATGGAGCCAAGCTTCGGCGGGGCGGCCCGGAGCGCGTTCAGCGTCGCGAGATAGCCCGCGATGTTGCCCGAGCTGAGGAACGCCTCGGCCTCAATCAGTCGGGCGTCGAGGCCGTTGACGAGCGACACGGTCGTGCTCTGCTGCCAGATCGGAGTCGTGACGAGGAACACCGAGCCGTCCTGCCCCTTGCTGGTGCCGCGAACCGTGGGGACGCGAGGATCATTGGTCGTGCCGAATGGGATCGACGCGTGCGCGACGAAGCTCCCCGCACTCGTCTTCACGATCGTATCGCCCACGCTGTAGCGCCC
>JADGOA010000340.1 GCA_017883215.1 Thermoanaerobaculia bacterium
TCTCGGGCATCAGATTCCGAAGTCAGAAATGAACAAATTCCGCGAGATGATCAAGGCGAAGGGCAAGGAAGCCACGGTTAAGGCGATGCAGGGGTACGTGGCCAAGAAGGGGAAGAAGAAGTAGTAGTAGTAGTAGCAGTTTCACCCCAATCGGACTGGACGGGCCGGTGTGCTATGACCGCAAAAGGTCGTACCGCCCTTCCTGACAGCCATCAAGGGCCGCGACACGGCTATTGAACGTGATCGCCGTCGCTGCTTGAGCGCTTACGACCTTTGGCCACCATAGCGAGGGCAAGGATCACCCAAAATGCGGCGAGCGCGTGAGCCACACGGGGTTGGACGCCGGTCACTGGCCGGTGAGCCACAGGTTCTGTGCACCTTCCAATTGGACACGCGCTCGCTCGACCGATCCGTTTCTGGGACGCCTTGCGCGTCAGGGGCAGGCCGATCTTCACCGCTCGACCCACGCCTTGATCCTGATGGGTGACTGGTGCGGATCATCGATCCGACACCGCTCGACCGAAACGCCGGGACTGCTGGACCATCTCGCCACTGGACGACGACCCATCGATAGCAGCCGCTAAACGCGGCAGGGATTCGCCCGCCCATATTGACAACGCCTGCTAATGGGTGACCCTCAGCTCCGACCCCTCAGCTCCGACCCTGTGACTGGGGCTCCTGCCCAGTCACTTTCAGGAGCGAGATTGAAGTCGTCGGGCTGAAGCCCGCCGACAGGCGAGCCTTCACTCGCCCCTCCGATGCGGAGCGGCGACGCCATTCACAGGCTCGGCGCTGCGCGTCGCCGTCCGACTGTCTGCGGGATGACCTGAACGAACCCTCGGGTGATACCGCCCGGATGTGCGTTCGGCAGCGGAATCCATCCATCCAGCCAAGTCATCCACGTGCTGCCGAAGGCTCGGACAGCGGCGCCGAGGGTGCCGGTAGAGCGGAGCGTTTTGAGCGGTGCGATGGCGCGGCCCGAGTCGTCGAGAACAAGCATCGCCGGACCATTCCAGTCGACGAACAGCTGGAAGCCGCCCGTACGGGCGACAAGACTGCCGCGAATGCCCGGGACCACAATCGCCGACGTGACGACGGGCGCCGCCGTTCCGTCGAACGCGATTCGCTCCGTCACGAGGGTGCCGTTGCTTCTGCCTGCCACGAGTATGCCGGTTTCATCGCTTGCAGCGCCGACAAAACCCGTAGAATTGAACGGCAGGACGATGTCGCGGGTCACGCTTCCGGTATCCGTGAGAAACATCAGCCGTTCCGCGAATCGCTTGCAGCGCGGCGAGATACACTCCGGATCGAGGTCCTGCTGCCACAGCAAAGCGAAACCATCGCCGGTCTCTACGAGCGCCTGCAGCTGCTTAACGACGACGTTCGTGGCGACCGGCACCGGAGCCGGAGACGTGCCGGTCGGCGCAACACGGCCGGCGAGTATGTTGAAGAGGTACGTCGGCAGTTTGCTCGCCGGCACGACCGCCGCCGCCATCAGCGCATGTCCACCAGCCGTGACCACGGAGCCGGAAGAATCGGCGATTACGGCTCCGCCCGGGTCGAGCACTTCGCCGGCGCTCGTCACCCTTGCCATCCGCGTCGACGCGCTGTCCGACCACGCGACCGCGTGGACGTCGCCCGACGACGCTGTGGAGATTCCGTTCCAGCCGCGGCCGAGAAGGATGCCTGAGCCGTCGAGCGCCGAGCCGTCGGGCGCCATCCGCGATGCGTACACGTTGCCGTTCTCGGCCCACGCGGTGAGCAGATTCTGAGCACCGGCCGTGATCGACGCGTCCGTCTGCGCGGCATACGCCGTAGTCGACGCGCCGAGCCTCTCGAAGCGTGTCGCGCCGGTCGAATGGACCGCAAAACGGTCGGTGCCTGCGAGCACGAGAAAGAGATCGCCGTTCGAAGCGGCAGCTGCGCGCATGGCCGCAGTCCCGAGATCGAACGAATCGAGCAGCGCGCCGGTCGACGATGCGAGTGCGCCGCTGACTTCGTATGTGTTCCGGTCCGACCAGGTGATGAGATGCGCTAGGCCGTCCCACGCTGTGGCGACGCTCCCCGCGAACGGCTTCGCCGGGATCGCGAACGAGTCGGTGGCGCTTCCCGCAGGCGAGACGAAGGTTGCTTTCACGGCCGTTGGCGTCGCCCACGCGACGAGGTAGCGCGAGCCGTTCCAGGAGATCACCGGCGTAAACCGCGGAATCGTGTACGTCCCGTCTGAGGCCGCTTCGACCGCAAGCGTCTGCCGACCGGACAGCGCCTTGCCGCGATCGTCGACGACGAGCGCGTACACGCCGCCCTGGTCACCCGCTTTCTCCGTTTCCCAGACCACGAGAAAGTTCCGGCCGTCGGTTGCGACCGCAGCGTTCTGCACGGCTTCCGATGCACTGTCGATCGCAGCAGTCCCGGCTTCGCCGAGCGTCGCGTCGAAGAACCGCAGTGTGAGCTGCGCCGAATTGAGGAACGCCACGCAGTACTGCGAGCCATTCCACGCGCCGTCCACTGCGTATTCATAAACGGCCGGCAGAGGATCGCCTGCGCTGCTGACCACGCCGTCGCGCGAGACGCGAACGCGAAACGTGCCGAGCATCATCGTTTGCGAAAACACGGCGTAGTCGGTGCCGTTCCAGATCGAGATGGGAAGAGAATCGAGGAGGTACGTTGCGGTGATCGGGAACGCCTGCTGGTCGAGCGGCTCACCGCGACGGTCGTAGCGCGAGCCGAGGACGTCCTGATCGCCGTAGCGAGAATCGCTGAACGCGACGAGGAACTGCTGGCCGTCGAAGACGAGGCGCGCATCCGTTCCGACTCCATACGGACGCATCGCCGGAGCAGCGAGCGGGCGCGCGGACGCGAACTCCGGCAGCGCCTGCGGCTGGATCTGAGAGCGGGCGGCGGAGGCAACGAGGAAGGACGCGAGGAGGAGTAACGGGAACCGGAGCATGATCGATATACGGGACGCGCGGCGAGGCCGTCCAGAACGAAGATGGAAAGGGGCCGGGTCTGCGATTCGCGGATGCGTTGACGCGAAAGGACGTTGAGAGTGCTCGGCAGTCCGTCAAGTGTCGCAGTGTTCGCTTGGCGGGAGGGAAATCGGCCACGGCGATTCACTTGCGCCACCCACGGAATCGGCTCTGTCGGCGCGGCGTTGCCGTCCGGTTCGCCGGATTCCACGTGCCGTCCATCTGCGCCTCAGCGGCACGTTCGACCATGATCGTAGCACTGGGGACCCAGCTGCGAAGCGGGCCGCGTCCGCTGCAGGCGTTAGGTGGGCGGCCGACGCAACCGAGGAGTATGGCTACTTCCAAATCTCGCCAATTTCACCACTGGGCATCCGCCACGAGCCGTCGTTTTGCTTTTCGAATTTGAAGAACGAGGCCCAGTACCACGGGCGCTCTGGAGGAACCGACGTGGAAGGGCGATCACGACTGATGAGTTCGTACCGGACCACGGCGTAGGTGCCGAGACGGTCTACTGCGGGCCACGAGAGCCTTACCACGTGCCTGACACCGGGATATCTCTGGTTAAGCCTTGCCCAGTCGTACTCGAACCGGCTGGCCTCGAACTGTTCGAGTGGCAGAACTGGAAAAGCACCAGCGACGGTTTCCTGCTCGATTGTTCGGGGCGCTGGACCTGCTTCGCCGTAAGACCGCAACAGTTCCTCGGCAATGGTCTGCCCGAACCCTTGCTCAACGAAGGAGCGATACCCGACTGGTGCGCCGCCGATTGTTCGCCGCGCTACGACGACAGCGCCGAGCGGCAGGTCTTGTGCGTCCCACGGAAGAGTTCGCCGCACGTTGTCGAGGGCGGTGGAAAACACAGCTTCTGCGGCGGGACGATCCTGCGCTGTGACGGACGAGGCGCAGGCGATGATGGCAAGGACGAAAGCAACGGCGAATGCCCTCATGACGTGTCCTTTCAACGAGTATGACGAACCACCACAGCGATGGTCACGAGGAGGTACTCCTTCGGCCGCCCAACTATAGTATTGAGGCTTATCGCCCCTCATCTAGCTTTGGATGCTTCTATCCAGAACTATATATCTCTCATCTGACTCTGGATATTCGCGGCGGGGCCGAGAATG
>JADGOA010000047.1 GCA_017883215.1 Thermoanaerobaculia bacterium
AGGAACCTGCCGGCATCTTCGGCATTGTCGAAGTGATGCAGGCGGTCGTTCGAGAAGCCCGCTGCGCGCGCTCCCTCGAGCAGCGACTGCGAGCGGCGGCCGACGCCGACCACGACGTCCACGGCCGGCGGGATTCGACTGCCCACGTCGTGGTGGTACTGCAGCTCGCGCTCCCCGAGCTCGAGCATGTCGCCTAACACGGCGATGCGCCGCCGCTGGACCGAGGCCTGCTGCAGCAACTCCAGCGCCCGCGCGACGGCGTAGGGGTTCGAGTTGTACGTGTCGTCGTACACCGTGGCGCCGCGGAACTGCGACACCACTCCGCGGTGATTCGCCGGCTTGACCTGCTCGATGCCCCGTTTCACACCGTTCCAGCTGATGCCCACGGCGCGCGCCGTGGCAATCGCGGCGAGGAGGTTCTCGAGATTGTGACGACCCGGGAGCGAGAGATCGAACTGCCGCTTCTCCCCTTCCGCGTCTACGGTAAAGGAGGTGCCGAGGAGGCCGTGCTCGCGGACGCTGGTCCCGCGGTACTCGGCGGCGTGTTCGATGCCGTACGTGACCCTCCGCCCGTCGAAGCCTTCGCTGATCCGAACCACGTGCTCGTTGTCGACGTTGATCACGATGATCCCGCCAGGCTTCACGTTTTCCAGCAGCTCTCTCTTGGCCTCGGCGATTTTTTCGACCGTCCCGAAAAACTCGATGTGCACAGGACCGATGTTCGTGTAGACGCCGACGTCGGGGTGCGTGAGACCGGCCAGCTGCGCGATCTCTCCCTTGTGATTCATCCCCATCTCGCTGACGACGATCTCGGCGTTGTCGGGGGTGTTGTCGATGCAGAGCGGACAGCCGACGAGATTGTTGAAGTTGCCCCACGACTTGAACGTCCTGCGCTCGGTGGCGATCAGCGTGGCGATCATCTCCTTGGTCGTGGTCTTGCCGGCCGAACCGGTGATGCCGATGAGGAGGAAGTCGTGGCGCTCGCGAACGGCCCGGGCCAGCTGCTGCAGGGCCACGGTGGTGTCGGAGACTTCGACGACCGCCTTCCCGGGCGGGAGCGGCTCGGGAATGTGCGAGACCACTGCGGCAGGCGCCGTTTCCAGAGCCTGCGGTACGAACTGATGGCCGTCGAGCCGCTCACCGACGATGGCGAAGAACACCGAATCCGGCTTGACCTCGCGCGAGTCGATGACTACCGATTCGACGACGACCTCGCCGCCCTGGATGACCCGGCCCCGGACCATGGACGCCAACTCGCTCATGGTCATGCGAGGCATGGGGTGCCTTCCACGGTGAGCGAGTAGCGGGTAGCGAGTAGCGAGTAGGGAAGCGGCGAATGTTCCGCGGAGTCGCGTGTCATCCTGAGCCGGCGAACGGCGCGGGGCGCCGGTGACGCGGAAATGACACTGTCATTCCGAGCCGGCGAAACCCCGGAGGGGTGGAGCGCGGCGAGGAATCCCCCGCCAACCATGGAGAACCGGGGATTGCGGGGGATCCCTCGCTGTCCTCCGCCGCTCCGCGGCTTCGGCAGCTCGGGATGACACGGTCCCCCTACTCGCCACTCGCTACTCGCTACTCGCTCGAACGAAACGATGCTCTGATCCGGCCCCGCCGTGCTTCTTCCTCGACAATCGTCCCCTTTCCCAAGGTACTGCCTGACGATTGCCATCCACTCACCCGCGCCGAAGCGAACCGACGAGGCCGGACCAGAGCACCTGTCCGAGCGTCTATAATCATAAGACGATTTCATCACGGATATCAACACCAATTTCGACTCAATTATGTAAAAACCTTTTCGTTTCTCTTTTTCAGGGCGAGCTCAGCCTCTTCGCGATCGTCGAAGTGGCTGATCTGATCGCCGACCACCTGGTAGCTCTCGTGGCCCTTGCCGGCGATGACGATCACGTCCGTCGCCGAAGCGGCGGCGATGGCGTCGGCGATGGCCCCGCGGCGATCGACGATGCGCGCATACCTGGCAGCATCGACGTCCTGCATGCCGGCCTCGATGTCATCGAGGATCTGCTCGGGATCTTCGCTGCGCGGATTGTCGCTCGTGAGAATGCTGTAATCGGCGAGCCGGCCGGCGATGCCCCCCATCTGCGGCCTCTTGCCACGATCGCGGTCGCCCCCGCAGCCGAAGAGCAGCACGATGCGACGGGTGGGAGCGAGATCGCGCACGGCGCGGAGGAGCTTCTCCAGCGCGTCCGGCTTGTGCGCGTAATCGACGATGACGGTCGGCCCGTCGCTCCCGGTGGCGACGCGCTCGAAACGCCCCCGCACGGACTGCAGGCTGCGGATCCCCTCTTCCACGGCCCCCACGGCGATTCCGGTGGCGAGCGCGGCCCCGATGGCACCGAGCCAGTTGTAGAGGTTCGGCTCCCCCAGCAGCTCAGACTGCACCCTCACATCGCCCCACGGCGTACGAACGCGGCCATGGAGACCGCGGATGCTGATCTCGAAGCCGTCGTACGGGCGGATGTCCGCCTTGTCCGACTGGCCGAACGTCACCGCCGCCGTGACCAGCTCCGTGGCGATGCGCCGCCCGTACGGGTCGTCGATGTTGACGATGGCCGTCTTCCGGCTCTGGTCGATCTGATCGAAGAGGATCCGCTTGGCGGCGAAGTAGTCCTCGAAATCCTTGTGAAAGTCGAAATGATCGCGCGACAGGTTCGTGAAGACGGCCGCAGCGAAGTGCACGCCGAACGCGCGCTTCAGCGCCAGGGCGTGCGAGGACACTTCCATGACCGCGTTCCTGACGTTCGCCGCGGCCATCCTGGCAAACCACTCCTGTAGTACGACGGCGTCGGGTGTGGTGCGGTCGGCGACCAGCCGCTCGTCTCCGGCCCGGTATTCGATCGTCCCGATCAGCCCCACCGGCTCACCCGTGGCGTCGAGGATCGACTCGATCATCTTCGCCGTGGTGGTCTTCCCTGAGGTTCCGGTGACGCCGATGAGCGAGAGCTTGTCGGCGGGACGGCCGAAGAAGTTCGCGGCCATCAGCGCCAGGGCTGCCCGCGCGTCTTCGACTTCGATCTTCGCCGGCGCCGTCGCTGCTCCGCGCGTCCATGCTCCGGGCTCGACGACGATCGCCGCCGCCCCTTTGGCGACGGCCTGATCGACGAACTTAGCCCCGTCGGTCTGGAAGCCAGCAATCGCGACGAATAGAGCGTCTTTCGTCACGAGCCGCGAGTCGGAGGTCACGGCAGCAATCTCGCGATCGAGGCCGCCCTCGGTGGAGCTCACCGCGATTCCATGCAGCAGGTCGCGCAACTTCATCGCCCCGCCTCCGCAGCGCGCGGCAGGGCAATCGCCGACGGCACATTCCGCGGAACCGCCGGCGGCGCAGCCGGGGATGAAAGAGTCAGCTCGATTCGGCGATCGTTCGGCAAAGCTTCGCCTGGCAAAGGTGTCTGTGATTGGACCACGCCGCTCCCTACTGCTCGCACGTGCAGCCCGGCCGCGGTTGCGTGCGCAATCGCGGCGCGCGCGTCGAGGCCGCGAAGGTCAGGCACGCCCGTCCGCGGCTCGGCGCTCGCTGCTCGTCCTGAGGCAGGCTCTTGCGAAATCGCGGCCAGCAGCGGCGTGCCGATCGAGAGTGATCGCGATGGCAGCGACGGCGCTACGCCGAGGTACCGCAAGGTCGCCTCGGCGATCTCCTTGAACGCCGGTGCGGCGATCGTGCCGCCGTACTGCCCGATGCGCGGCTCGTCGACCACGACGAGAATGACCAACCGCGGCCGATCCGCCGGCACGTAGCCGACGAAGGAAGCCACCACGCGATCGGCCGAGTAGCCGCCGCGGCCTGCCTTCTGCGCGGTGCCGGTCTTTCCGGCGACGATGTGGTCGGTCAGCGCGGCATTCATTCCGGTGCCGCGGGCCACGACCACCTTCAGGATCTCGTTCAGAACCGCCGCCGTTTTCTCGGAGATGACGCGCACGGGAGGCACGCGTTGCGGCTGGTAGACGATGCCCTGCTGCGCGTCGACGACGCGGTCGATCACGCGCGGCTCGACGCGCACTCCACCGTTCGCCACCGTGGCCACGGCCTGCGCGAGCTGGATCGGCGTGACGCCGATCTCCTGGCCGATGGACATGCTCGCATTCGAGAGGGCCGACCACTTCTCGGTTCTGCGCACCAGCCCTGCCGCCTCGCCGGGGAGCTGGATTCCGGTGCGATCACCGAATCCGAAGCGGCGGATGTAGTCGTAGAACCGCTTCGGGCCGAGGGCCAAACCGACCCGAACGGCGCCGACGTTCGACGAATGCGTCATCACCTCTTCGAAGGTGATGAGCCCGTAGCGATTGCCGCCGTGCTCGTGGATGGTGACGTTGCCGATCTGGATGCTGCCGTTGCCGCAGTCGAGGATCTGTGAAGGAGTGACCACTCCCTCCTCGAGCCCCGCCGACGCGGTGATGATCTTGAAGGTCGAACCCGGCTCGTACATGTCCTGCACCGGCCGGTTGCGCCACGCGGCGGGTCCGAACGCGGCGAAGTGGTTGGGATCGAATGTCGGATAGGAAGCCATGGCCAGAATCGAGCCGTCGCGCGGATCCAGAACGATCGCCGAGCCGCCGGCGGCGCGGGATTTCTCCACCGCCCGGGAGAGCGCGCGCTCGGCGATGAACTGCACCACCGAGTCGATCGTCAGCACCACCTGCTTGCCGTCCGCCGGCCTGTTCGACCCGTCGCCGCCCATGACGTATGCGCCACGGCGTGCATCGCGAAGAATCGTGACCCTTCCCGCTCGGCCGCGAACGTAGGAGTCGAACGAGTGCTCGATGCCGGAGAGCCCCTCTCCGTCCACGCCGACGTAACCGACCACGTTCGCCGCGAGCGTGCCGCGCGGATACGAGCGGCGATGCTCTTCGAGGAAGTAGACGCCGTTCAGCTTCAGCTTCTTCACCTGCCCGGCGACCTCCAGCGGGAGCTGTCGCGCCAGCCACACGAAGCCGCTGCCGGTGTCGAGCTTCTCCTCGATCTCTTTCGCAGTGACGCCGAGTGCGCGCACCGATGCGAGCGCCCTGGCCACCGCGGGATGGTCGGCGATCATCTGCGGGTCGGCGGAAATCGACTCGGCGGAAATGCTCTCGGCCAGAACGCGCCCACGGGCGTCGACGATCGACCCGCGCACCGGATTCAGGGCCAGCGTCCGCTCCTGCTGCCTGAGCGCGCGCGTGGTGTATTCGTCGTGGCGAACGATCTGGATCTGCACCAGCCGCGCAACCACCACCACCGCCCACGCGGCCAGAAACGCGAAGATCTGGATGAGGCGCCGGTTCGATGTGTTCATTGCCGGGCCTCTGGCGCTACGTGAGGGTCGGGGCTCGGGGGTCGGGGGTCGGAGGAGGTGGCCGATAGCGGTTGATGCGCCAGATCATTAGCCCCGACCACCGACCCCTGACCCCCGACCACCATGACGATCATCTGGGGATCGGTGGTCGCAAATCCGAGCGCGGTCGCTTTGCGCTCGACCGCATCGAGAGACGTCAGCCGGTCCACCTCGAGCTGCAGCGCCTTGTTGGTGTCCGAGATCTGCTTCCGCTTCTGCTGCAGCTCGGTGGCCTGGCGGCCGAGGCGAATGACCTCGAGGTTCTGCCAGGTGAAGAGGAGGAGAAAAAGTCCGATCGGCACGCCCAGGCAGAGGACAGCCAGAAGCTCACGGAAACGCTGGCGGTCGCGCTCCCTCACGATGTGAGCGTTGTCGATGGGCTTCTTCTGCGTGTACATGCCGGGACACCGAACTGGACTTCGATTGCGCGAAGCCGACGAACAAGGGTGAAGATCTGCCTTCAAGCACGACGTCGAGAGCCATCCGCTTACACCCACACCCCACGCACCACCCCTCCCAAGCACCCGTCACCGCACACACACCCGCCCTTCCCCAACCTTCACCCTTGCTCATCGACTTCGAGCGAGGGAGCTGCAACAGTCCTGAGTCCTGAGTCCTGAGTAGCCGGCCCAACTCAGGACTCAGCACTCAGGACTCAGGACTTCACTTTCTCTGCGGCCCGCAACTTCGCGCTGCGCGACCGCGGATTGCGATCCAATTCCTCGTCTGAAGCAGTCACCGGACGACCCGTCAGCACTTCGATCAACTGCTGTGCGCCGCATCCACACACCGGCATGCCGGGCGGGCAGATGCATTCACCCTTCAGCCTCCGGAATGCGCGTTTGACGATCCGATCCTCGAGCGAATGAAACGAGATCACCGCCAGACGCGCCCCCGGCTCGAGCATCCCCACCGCATCGTCGATGAACCGATCGAGCCCGACGAGCTCACTGTTGACGGCGATCCGGAGCGCCTGGAACGTCAGCGTGGAAGGATCGATCTCATGCGGCCTGGACCGCTTGACGCTGCGGATGATCTCCGCGAGCCGGCCGGTCGTCTCGATCGGCTGCTCGCTGCGTGCGGCGACGATGGCCCGCGCGATCCGCCGCGCCATCGGCTCCTCGCCGTATTCGCGGAGAATTCGCACCAGCTCGTCCTCCTCCGCCCCGTTTACGAGATCCGCTGCCGTGACCCCGTCGCCGCCCATGCGCATGTCGAGCGGCGCGTCGTAACGGAACGAGAACCCGCGCCCCGCATCGTCGAGCTGCATCGACGAGACGCCGAGGTCGGCGAGAATGCCGGCCGCGCGGCCGATTCCGTGCTGCTTCAGAATTTCAAAGAGCGTCTCGTGACGACCCCCGACGAGCGTCACGCGATTTCCGAACTTGCCTAGCCGCTCGCCGCTTCGGGCAAGCGCCTCCGGATCGCGATCGATGCCGATCAGCCGGGCCTGCGGATTCGCTTCGAGAAGCGCCTCAGCGTGCCCGCCCAGTCCGATGGTGGCATCCACCAGGGTGCCGTCCGGCGGAACTGGCCGAAGAATTTCGAGAATCTCGCTTAAAAGAACCGGGTCGTGTTTCACAGTCCTGAGTCCTGAGTCCTGAGTAGGCGACTTGCAACTCAGGACTCAGCACTCAGGACTCAGGGCTTCTACACACCATGGAGCTCGAGCTCCTTCAGCTCATCGGCGGTCAGAGGACTGTCGTTGAGCTGCCGTTGAATTCGTTCTTCGTTCCAGACGATCAGGTGATCGGTTTCGCCGAGGACGACCACGTCGTCGGCGATCGCGGCGACCTCGCGGAGAACTGCCGGAACCAGGACGCGGCCCTGGCCGTCAATCGCCGCCGGCTGCCCGTAGTAGGCGAGCCGCTGCGCGAACTTCTTGCGCGCCGTGGAAGTCGAGGGAACTTTGGCCAGCCGCGACTGCAGGTCGAGCCAGACAGGCATCGGGTAGACGATGGCGTGCTGGCCGTCGGCCGAGGTGATGAAGCAATCGAGGCCGTAACGCTCCTCGATGACTTTTCTGAATCCTGCGGGGATCTTGAGCCGACCCTTTTCGTCGACCTTGGCCGGGGCATGCCCCATGAGCACGTTGATGTCCACGATTGCCTGCGATTCGCTGGCAGTTCTACCACTGGTAGCCACTTTTGTCCACAAAAATCCACCCGCAGAAACGCCGCAGGGCAAGGCTGCGCCGTGCCGAATTCCCGTGAGTGGGCGAGCCAATTCTTCTGGCTTTGCGCGACCAACGGCGATGTTCGGCACGGCGCAGCCATGCCCCACGGGGAACCGGGGATGAAGAGGTTCGATAAGAATGAAGGAAAAAGCAGTGGAAGCCGCCGGACGGGGACGTCCGGCGGCGGCGGACGAGGACGTCCGCACTCCAGGCGCGCTACTTCACCATCTTCTTCAAGCGCTTCAGCAGGTTGCTGCCGATCAAGCCGTCGGCGGCGTTGAGCACGCGCTGCATCACGTCGAGCACGTCCTGGCCGCCGGGCCAGTGCTCGCGCACGATCTGGACGTCGGTGTCGCGGAGGACGCGGTTGAGTATGTAGACGGCGAAGACGAGGTCATCGAGATATCCGACCGGCCCGAGGATGGCTTCCGGCATCAAGTCGAACGGCAGGATGAAGTAGGCGATGCCGGTGCCGAGCAGCATCTTGTTCTTGCCGCTGACGCGTCCGTCGGTCGTGAGCCGCCACAGAAGGATGAAGACGTCCGGAACGAGCAGGAGGAACTCGGCGCTCTTTTCGGCGGCGCTCCCTTTGTTCTGGAGATACTGCTGAATCGCCGCGCGGGTGCGGTCGTAGAACCGCAGCACGTGCTCGCCGTTGAGCCCTTCCTCCTCAGCGTGGCGCAGATCGCGCTCGATGTCTTCGTCGCGAACCGGCGCTCCGGTGGAGTCGACGACTGGTTTATCCATACTGAACCTCCGGTGCTCAGTGCTCGGTGCTCGGTGCTCGGAGCGCTCCTTCCGAGCACCGAGTACCGACGACCGAGCACCCTCAATATTCAGCACTCACGTTATTATCGCCGCGCGAAATGCCCAAACGCACCGACCTTCACACGATCCTCATCATCGGTTCGGGTCCCATCGTCATCGGCCAGGCCGTCGAGTTCGATTACTCCGGAACTCAGGCGTGCAAGGCTCTGAAGGACGAGGGATACCGGGTGATCCTGGTGAATTCGAACCCGGCCACGATCATGACGGATCCCGAGTTCGCCGATCGCACCTACATCGAGCCGCTCACGCCGGAGACGCTCGAGCGGATCATCGAGCGCGAGCGTCCCGACGCCATCCTTCCGACGGTCGGCGGCCAGACCGGAATCAACCTGGCCATGGCGCTGTACGAGAACGGCGCGCTCGAACGCAATGGGGTCGAGCTGATCGGCGCGAATTACGAGGCCATCAGGACGGCCGAGGACCGGCAGCTGTTCAAAGAAACGATGACGCGCATCGGAGTGGAGACGGCGCGTTCCGGTTACGCCGGGAGCCTCGAGGATGCCGAGCGCATCGGCATCGAGATCGGCTATCCGCTCGTGATCCGCCCGTCCTTCACGCTGGGCGGGTCCGGTGGCGGGATCGCCTACAACGTCGAGGAGCTCCGCACGATCGTGGCCCGCGGCCTCGATCTCTCCCCGGTTCACCGCGTCCTCGTCGAGGAGTCGGTGATCGGCTGGAAAGAGTTCGAGCTGGAAGTCATGCGCGACAAGGCCGACAACGTGATCATCGTCTGCTCGATCGAGAACTTCGATCCGATGGGAGTGCACACCGGCGACTCGATCACCGTGGCGCCGCAGCAGACGCTGACCAATACCGAATACCAGGCCATGCGCGACGAGGCCAAGAGCATCATCCGCGCCATCGGCGTGGAGACGGGCGGCTCGAACATCCAGTTCGCCGTTCACCCGCAGACGGGCCGCCGCCTGGCCATCGAGATGAACCCGCGCGTGTCGCGCTCGTCGGCGCTGGCGTCGAAAGCGACCGGCTTTCCGATCGCCAAGTTCGCCGCCAAGCTTGCCGCCGGGTACACGCTCGACGAGATCCCGAACGACATCACCAAGAAGACACCGGCGTCGTTCGAGCCTTCCATCGATTACATCGTCGTGAAGATCCCGCGCTTCTCCTTCGAGAAGTTTCCGAACACGCCGAAGACGCTCAGCTTCGCCATGCAGTCGGTCGGCGAGGCCATGGCCATCGGCCGCACCTTCAACGAAGCCCTGCAAAAGGGACTGCGCTCGCTGGAGATCGGCATGTCCGGCATGGAGACGCGCAACTACCCGCGGGAGAAACTGCCCGAGCTGCTCCGCACGCCGACGCCGGACCGCATCTTCGCAATAGGCGACGCTTTCCGTGCCGGGATGACCGTGGAGGAGATTTACGAGCTCTCCGCAATCGATCCGTGGTTCCTCCGGCAGATCCGAAACCTCATTTCGATGGAGCGCGAGATCGGGGCATTCCCCAGCGCCGATGACATGCGCACCTGGAAGCGGAACGGATTCTCCGACCGGCACATCGCGGCGCTCACACGCCGCAGCGAGCAGCAGGTGCGCGACGAACGGCACTCGCTGGGGATCCGGCCGGTGTACAAGCGCGTCGACACCTGCGCCGCCGAATTCGAAGCGTCGACGCCGTACATGTACTCGACCTACGAGCTCGAGAACGAAGCCGACCCGACGAACCGCCGCAAGGTGATGATCCTCGGCTCCGGCCCGAATCGCATCGGACAGGGGATCGAGTTCGACACCTGCTGCGTGCACGCGTCGTTCGCCCTGCGCGAGATCGGGTTCGAGACCATCATGGTCAACTGCAACCCCGAGACGGTGTCGACCGACTACGACACGTCGGACCGCCTCTACTTCGAGCCGCTCACGCTCGAGGACGTGCTCGAGATCGTTGAGATCGAAAAGCCGGAAGGGGTCATCGTGCAGTTCGGCGGGCAGACCCCGCTGAAGCTCGCCAAGTCACTGGAGCAGGCCGGCGTTCCGCTCTGGGGCACCTCGGTCGACGCGATCGACGTGGCCGAGGATCGCGAGCGCTTCAGCGATTTCGTGAAGAAGCACCACATCCTCGTTCCCGATCACGGCTCCGCCGTCGACGAATCGGAAGCCATCGCCATCGCCAGGCGGATCAGTTACCCCGTGATCGTTCGGCCGTCGTATGTCCTCGGCGGTCGCGCCATGGCCATCGTGTACGACGAAGAGAACCTCCGCTCGTACATGCGCGCTGCCGTCGAAGCGGCGCCCGGACATCCCATCCTCATCGACCGATTCCTCGAGGACGCCATCGAGATCGATGTCGACGCCATCGCCGACGGCAAGGAGGTCGTGATCGCCGGAGTCATGCAGCACATCGAGGAGGCCGGCATTCACTCGGGCGATTCCACGACCGTGATCCCGCCGTACATGATCACGCAGCGCGATCAGGACAAGATCCGCCGCCGCACCGTGGAGCTCGCGCGAGAGCTCGGGGTGATCGGCCTGATGAACGTGCAATACGCGATCTACCAGGGAGACCTGTACGTCCTGGAGGTCAATCCGCGCGCATCGCGCACCGTGCCGTACGTGTCGAAGGCCACCGGCGTACCGTTCGCGAAAATGGCCGCCAAGGTGATGGCCGGACGCACGCTGCACGAGCTCGGCCTCTTCAGCGAGCCGCGCGTCGAAGGGTATTTCGTGAAGGCCCCGGTCTTCCCGTTCAACAAGTTTCCGCGCGAAGACACGGTGCTCGGCCCGGAGATGAAGTCGACGGGCGAAGTGATGGGATCCTCCCCCAGCTTTGGCGAAGCGTACGCGAAGGCGCTGTTGGGCGCCGGCGTGAGGCTGCCGCTCGAAGGGACGGCGTTCATCTCCGTGAACGACAACGACAAGCGCCCGCTGGTCGTGCAGATCGCGCGCGATCTCGCCCACCTCGGTTTCAAGCTCATCGCCAGCTCCGGCACACGGGAGTTTCTGAGCAACCACGGCATCGACGTCGGCCTGATCTACAAGGTCCACGAAGGGCCGCGGCCGCACATCGTCGACCGGATGATCAACCGCGAGGTCAAGCTCGTGATCAACACGCCGCTCGGCAAGTCGGCATTCGTCGACGACACCTACATCCGCAAGACCGCGCTGCAACTGGGGATCACCTGCATCACCACGCTGTCGGCGGCCACTGCGTGCGTCGACGGGATCCGTTCGCTCCGCGAAGGCATCAGCACGATCGCCGCCCTGCAGGAGCAGCACGCGCGTTGAGCAACGACCGTTTTCACCACAGAGGCACAGAGCTGGCTCGCCAAGGCTCGCCCGCATCCGAAACCACAAACCGGCCCTTCCATGCGGTTGAGGGCGCGGCAGGGGAGTCAACCGAAGTATGTGAGATCGGGCCCGGTCCCCTCGCCCCGCGCTCCTGATCTTGACGCTCGCACTGAACAGATCCGCGCGGGGCGAGGGGATGCAAGGGGAGTGGGGTACCGCCGCTTCCCCATCTGACGAGATTGCCGGAATGCTCGAGGAATTGACGCAAGCCATCCTTCATTTCCGCAACGAGCGGGCCCTCGGCGATCGCTGAGTTCCCCGGCCGAATGGAACACGTTTGCCTGTTTTCTGAGTGGAGCGGTACCCCACTCCCCTTCATCCCCTCGCCCCGCGGAGGTTCGCTTCGCGTGACTGCACGGCCGGCGCCGCGGGGCGAGGGGACCGAGCCACGACACCGCCTCGTTCAGTCCAATCTGAGAAATCGTCGTGCGCCGCGAAGATTTTCGACGTTAGTAGTACAGCGGGGCAGTACGTCTACCGCGTCTCCGGCTCCATCGGGAATGCAAACTCCACGATCTGGCCGAGAGACGCACCGCCGCGGCCGTAGTTCTGCTCATAGAAGAGGATCTCGCTGCCTGAAGCGATGATCACGGTTGAGGAGCGCGTGCCGTACCGATCGCTCATGACGAAGACCTCGCCTTCGAGCTCGTCGCGAAGGGTGGCGCCGCGGTCGCGGGCGGCCTCGCCGGGAGTGCCGAGGAAATCGAGAAGCGCGTGCCCGAGGAGAGCCGGCTCATTCTGTTCGCCGATGACCGCGGCAACATGGCGGGTGGCGCGCACCACCTTCGGCCACGTCGCGCCGGGTGCCGCGTTGCTGATCCCGTAGACTCCGTCCGGCCAGGCGCCGGCGCGGTGGCCCGCATTCGAAACATGAACGAACGTGCCGCCAATCTGTCCGGCGATGAGGTGAAAGCCGGCGTATTCGTCTCCATGGGCAGCAATCGTCGCCGCGAATGCCTCCGGAGAGGCCGACGAGCGCACGAACGCGGCGACGATCGAGCCGCGGCTCGGAGCATCCGCGTTCTCCCTTCCCCGCACGTTGGTGATCGCGGCAACCCGGCCGCGCCGGGTGATGGCGAGCCAGCTCCCGCCCTGTCGTTCGTCGCGGCCGCCGAGGACGTCTGCGGCGTCTTCCCAGAAATGCGCTGAACGCGACGGCCGCTCGTAGTCCTCATCCCGGTTCGCCGCCAGGACGAAGGGAAACCGCGTCGAGGCGCGATGGGCAAGCACGATCAGGCACATGACGAGCGAGTAGGAGAACGGAACCTCGGGCGGGTGTCAATCTCGCTATTCGACACTTCCGCGCACGCACCGTGCATTAGTCGAGTCGCAATGAGACGTGTTGCGCTCCTTCTCACCATCCTCGTCGGCACTCTTCGCCTCGAGGCGGCAACTCGTGCCGTTGCGATTACGTTCGACGATCTGCCGGACATCAACGCGGCCGACGAATCCGTTTCCGAGCAGGAAGTCGTCACCACCCGTCTCCTTGCATCGCTGAGACGCAGTGCCGTCGCCGCGATCGGCTTCGTCAACGAGGACAACCTCTCCGATGAAAACGAGCAACCCGATCCGCGCCGCGTCGCCCTCATCGAACAGTGGCTCGACGGCGGATTCGAGATTGGGAACCACACCTTCTCGCATCAGGACCTCAACGAAGTCGGCGCGGACGTTTTCGAGCGCGACATCGTTCGCGGCGAGACCATCATCAGACCGATCGTCGAGAGACGGGGGATGAAGCTGCGATGGTTCCGCCATCCTTATCTCGACACCGGCAAGACCCTCGGCGATCGCGACCGCGTGGATGCATTCCTGAAGGAGCGCGGATACCGCGTTGGGCCCGTTACCATCGACAATTCCGAGTGGATCTACGAGCTCGCCTATCTGAAGGCGCACTACTTCCAGCGGCCGCTCATCCGCCGCTCGTACATCCGCTACATGCGCGACCGCTTCGAATTCGCTGAATCGCGATCGCGGCTCGTCTTCGGACGGGAAATTCCGCAAGTCCTCCTTCTGCATGCCGGCGCTCTCAACGCCGACGCCTTCGAAAAGTTGGCAGCGATGATGCGCGGGCGTGGATATCACTTCATCGGCCTCGACGACGCGACAGCCGATCCGGCTTACGCCTCGGCCAACAGCTGGGCCGGGGGCGGCGTGGGCTGGCTGGAACGGTGGGGCGTCGCCGGCGGCCTTCCCGAGAGGCGCTTCGAGAACGACCCGAAAGTCCCTCTGTGGATCCAACGCATCGCCGGCGCCAAAGACGAGTAGTAGTGCTGAGTCCTGAGTCCTGACCCAGCTCACCTCGCTTCGCGCGCTGTTACAAAGTGCACGATCGACATCTCCGTGAAAACCCTCCGTCGGAAATCCCGTATCACGCACCGAGGAGACACTCGGAAATGCGGAAGCTCTGGAAGACCCTCCTGGTCCTGATCGTCGTCGCCGGAGCGAGCGCGGGCGTCTACGCCTGGACTCGCAGCGGCAGGCAACGCGCCGACGGATTGAAGGAAGTGGAGATCACCAACGGCACGATCGTCGAGAAGGCGGTTGCCGTCGGTCAGATCCAGCCGCGGCAGAAATTTCAGGTGAAGTCGAAGATTTCCGGGATCGTCCGCCAGGCGCTCGTGCAGGTCGGCGACACGGTCAAGGCGGGCGATCCGTTGTTCGAGATCGCTCCCGATCCGACGCCCCTCGAAGTGACCGAAGTCGACCGCAGAGTCGAATCGGCGCAGGCGTCGTTCAAGCGCGGCGAAAGCGAGTACGAGCGCTCGCAACAGCTCTCGCGCTCGGGCATCGTGGCGAAGTCGGACGTCGATACGAAACGTGAGGCCTACGAACTGGCGCGCGTCGCGCTGATGAAAGCCGAGCAGGATCGCGACCTGACGCGCAAGGGACGGCTCACCTCAGCCGGTACGGAGGGGATCATCCGCGCGCCGGCCGCCGGAACCATCCTCACCCGCACGGTCAATCCAGGCGACCCGATCGTTCCTCTCACTTCGTATCAACCCGGGACCGAGATGGCGTCCGTCGCCGACATGTCCGATCTGATCTTCAAGGGAACCGTCGACGAGATCGATGTCGGCAAGCTGTCGGTGGGCATGATCGCGCGGATCAAGGTCGGCGCACTTCCGACAGATGTCGTCACCGGCCGTGTTTCGCGTATCGCGCCGCAGGCGCAGCAGAAGGAAGGAGCCACTCTCTTCGACGTCGAAGTCGAGCTCGATCCTTCCAACAAGATCACTCTCCGCGCCGGCTACTCCGCGAACGCCGACGTGATCATTCGGGAGAAGAAAAACGTCCTGACGATTCCGGAGCGTCTCATCACCTTTGCCGACGGCGGCAAGAAGGCCACCGTGGAACTGGCAGGCGCCGATCCGAAGGCTAAGCCGAAGAAATCCGAGATCAAGACCGG
>JADGOA010000341.1 GCA_017883215.1 Thermoanaerobaculia bacterium
GGGGTGGAGCGCGGCGAGGAATCCCCCGCCACCCCGGGAGTGCGGGGGATCCCTCGCTGTCCTTCGCCGCTCCGCGGCTTCGGCAGCTCGGGATGACAGTGTCACTTCCGCTCCATCGGCCCCGGCCGTTCGCCGGCTCGGGATGACACCTCCGGCATGCGTCGCACTGGCTGCTCCCCCTGTGTAGACTGTCCCAAACCAAAGGAGCCGTCGTGAACAAATGGACCTTCGCGATCCTCGCGCTGGCGGTCGTCACATCGCCGGCTGCTGCCGCACAACCGTCTTCCGCCGCTGAGACCTTCACCGTCGGCACAGCGGCGGCGCAACGAGGGACGGTCGCGTTTGGAGCGCTCGACGTCGCCGCCGGATCGGACACCGGAACGACCATCCCGGTGATCGTCGTCAACGGCGCGCGCAGCGGCCCCGTGGTCGCGGCCGTCGCCGGCAGTCACGGCACCGAGTACGCCTCGATCGTCGCTCTCACACAACTCGCCTCGCGCATCGACGCGAGCCGGCTCTCCGGCACTGTGATCATCGCTCCCCTGCTGAACGTCGCATCGTTCGAGCAGATGACCGTGCACGTCAATCCGGTCGATCGCAAAGGGATGAACTCGCAATACCCGGGCGACGCGAACGGCTCGCAGACGCAAAGGGCGCTGGCCGTCGTCGCCGATCAGATCGTCAAGCGCGCCAGCACCATCATCGACCTCCACGGCGGCGATCTCGACGAAGAGCTCGTGCCGTACAGCTACTGGATGCGCAGCGGAGATGCCGCCGCCGATGAGGCCTCTCGCGCGCTGGTGCTCGCCTTCGGCCTCGATCGCGTCATCGTCAATGACGTCGATCTGGCCAACTCCGCCAGCACCCGCTCGCTCAGCGGCTACTCGCTCTCCCTCGGAAAAACCGTGGTCGTCGCCGAAGCAGGCGCGAGCGGCGTGGTCCGTCCGGCCGACGTCGCTGCGCTCGTCGACGGATGCCTGAACGTCATGGCGGCGCTTCACATGATCGAACGCAATGTGCGGCCGGTCGAGCATCCGGTCTGGCTCGGCTCCGGTGCGCGTGTGCGCGCCGAAGCGGCGGGCATTTTCGTCCCCTCCGTAGCGGGAGGAACGTTCGTCAGCAACGGCATGCGCGTCGGCACGATGACCGACTACTACGGCCGGCTCGTGAGCGAGATCCGCGCTCCGCTCGCTGGAGTGGTGACGTTCATCCGCGGGGTCCCCTCGGCATGGAAGGAGGCCACTCTGGTCAACGTCGCGCCGGTGCTCAGCGAACCACCGGCGTACCGGAAGCCCGAACGGTAAATTTCCTCGCGACGAGGTCGTCGGGCGGCTCGCGTTCTGCTATAAACATCCCTTATCCATAAGGAGACAGTCGATGAAGTGGCTCGCGTACGTGTGCCTCCTTCTCAGCGTCGCTTCCTTCGGCTTCGCCGCCGATGGTGGCGTCTTCGACCAGATCCACCTCCGGCCGCTCCCGCAGCGCGCACATGTCGACGGATATGCGATGCGTCCCGCCGCCGCTGCCGATCCGGCGGCGATCGCCGTGGCGCTCGGCGCCGCCCTGCGCCCCTTTGCGCGGCCGGAGAGTGCGGCCGCCCTTGCCGGCAAACCGCAACCGTCCCCCTTTTCCGCCGACGCGCGCCGCGATGGCGCCATCCTCTACGGCGAGAGCGGTACGCCGCGTCAGATCCGAAGCGAAGCACTGCAGCGCCCGTTGCACGCAGCCGCTACAGCCGCGGTCTCGAGCGCGATCGATGCGGCCCGCGCCTGCCTTCGTGAGAACGCGGCATTGCTGAGGGTCGTCGATCCCGATCACGAGCTCGTCATCACCGAGAACGTCACCGATGTCTCAGGTCGGACGTACATCCGCTTCGACCAGCAGTACAACGGCGTCACGGTGTGGCCTTCGGAGTTGCTCGTTCACGTCAATCCCGCGGGTGGCGTCGACCTGATCGAGGGAGACTACGTTCCCACGCCGCGCCGCGTCGCGCCGGCGCCGGTGATCGACGCCTGGGCGGCCATCGCCCGCGCGCGCGGCAGCGCACGTGCGACCGCCTCGACCTCCGTTCCGGAGCTGATCATCTTCGCGCGCCCGGATCGGCGCCCGCGTCTGGCGTGGAAGATGACGGTCCACGAGTCGCTGACGCGACGCTGGGTCGTTGTCGTCGACGCCATGAACGGCGCGATCCTCGATCGTTTCAACGCCATCGAGACCGGAACCGTGCCGGGCTCCGGGCGCGACCTGCAGGGCACCACGCGCACCATCAACGTCTGGCAAGACGGCGTGACCTATCTCATGCTCGACGCCACCAAGGCGATGTTCGACCCCTCCTCCGGTGCTCCCTCGCCGCAGGCGACGCACGGCGGCATCTTCATCGCCGACGCCACAAACCTGCCGGCCACCAGCGACCCCACAGAGATGCCGAGCTCTCTGGCCATCGTCACCTCCACGTCGCCAACTTCGTGGGCTGTTCCGGACAGCGTTAGCGCGTCTTACTTGATCTCACAGACGTACGACTACTACCTCGAACGCCACCAGCGAAACTCGGTCGATGGCAACAAAGGGACAATCGCAGGTGTGGTGCGGCTGGGGAAGGGATACCCGAATGCGTTCTGGGATAGCGAGCAGCAGCTGATGGTCTTCGGAGACGCCGACACGTACGCCGGCTCGCTGGACGTGATCGCCCACGAGATGACGCACGGGGTGACCAGCAACACCGCACGTCTGGTGTACCAGGACCAGTCCGGCGCGTTGAACGAAGCGATCTCGGACATCTTCGGCGAGATGACCGAGGCGCGAACGTATGGAAGCAACGACTGGATCCTCGGTTCGCAGCTGCACACGCCGGCGAGAAGCATGGCCGATCCCCACCGTTTCGGCCAGCCGGCGAAATTCAGCGAGTTTGTCCACACCACCGAGGACAACGGCGGCGTACACACCAACAGCGGCATCATCAATTACGCCTACTACATGCTCGCGCAGGGGCTGTCGGGTGCCATCGGAACTCGTGACTCCGAGAAGATCTTCTATCGCGCCCTCACCCAGCACCTGACCAAGAGCGCCCAGTTCATCGACGCGCGGCTGGCCGCGATCACGGCGGCCCAGGAGATCTTCGGCAGCGGATCCGTGCAGGCGCAGAAGACAGCCGAGGCATTCGACGCGGTGGAAATCTTCACGTCCGCCCCCACTCCGAAGGATCCCGAGATTCCGGCGGTGAACGGCGCGGAGGCCACCGTGTTCCTGTACAAGGACACTAGCAAGAATGCCTGGTTTCTGGCGCGCAAGGAGATCGCCAGCGATGGTGCGCTCGGCGCGGCGTTGAGCCGTTTCGGGGTCTTCGCGGCGCGGCCTGCGGTGAGCGGCGACGGTTCACTCGCCGTGTTCGTCGATTCCGTTCGCGACGTCTGCCTCATCCCGACCGACGGTACGCAAGCGGAGACCTGCCTGAATCTGCCGGCGAAAGGCATTCTCGTCGCGTCGGTCGGCATGTCGCCAGACGCCAGGCGATTCGGCTTCGTCCTGTTCGGCTCCGACGGCAAGCCCGAGAACCAGATCATCGTCGTTGACGTACAGAGCAACTCGAGCCGGCAGTACACGGTCGATACACCGACGTACGACGGTGGATCGTTCTCGACCGTCGAGTACGCCGACTCGATGACCTTCACCGCGGACGGACAGTTCCTCGTCTACGACGCCCTGAACGACGTCACCACCAACGGCTCGGCGTGGCAGGCCTGGAGCATCTACGCGCTCGATCTCGACAGCGGCCGCACAATGAACGTGATCGATCCGATCGAAGGTCTCGACATCGGGTACCCGCTGCTCGGCCACACCAGCGACGATCTGATCACGTTCGAGGCATACGATCCTTCAACCGGAGTGGCGGGAGTGGTCGCCGCAAACCTCGGCTCCGGAAACCTCGCAATCGTCGGGAAGCCCACGGGATTGGAGTCGGTGCCTAGCTTCACGGGCGACGATCGAGCCCGCGGTCGTGGTCGGTCCGCCGTACGTTCCTCGCCTGTACATGACGCCGAATGCCGCCGAGTCGATCCAGGAGGTGGGGCTGCCGGACG
>JADGOA010000048.1 GCA_017883215.1 Thermoanaerobaculia bacterium
CCCATGAAAAATGAAAGTGCTAGAGCCGTACCAACGGGGGTGGGGTGCTCGGTGCTCGGTGCTCGGTGCTCGGTGCTCGGTGCTCGGGGGTCGGGGGTCGGAAGGCTCATTCAGGCTGCATGAGTCTCACGATGATCAAGAGAACGTACCCGGCGCGCGTCCTTTCAGATTGCGAAGAACGGCGAAGCTGCAACACGGTATATGACGATTCTCATATCTCCATGCCATTCAAAGGAATACGGCTGAGCTGTGCGCACGCGGTACCGGCGCGGGTGACACCTGCCATCGGCCGGGATGCAGCCGGCGCGATACGGTTTGTGCCGGAGCGTGACTATGACCAGCGATCTTCCGATCCGCCGCCGCGTTGCCATCATGGGCGCGGCAGGCCGTGATTTTCACAACTTCAACGTCGTCTTCCGCAACGACCCCATCTACGAGGTCGTCGCCTTCACCGCCACGCAGATTCCGGGGATCGACGGCAGGGTGTACCCGGAGCAGCTCGCCGGTCCGATGTACCCGAACGGGATTCCGATCGTCAGCGAGAGCGAGCTGCCACGGCTGATCAGCGAGGAGCGCGTCGACCTCTGCGTCTTCTCGTACTCCGACGTCTCGTATCCGTACGTGATGCGCGCCGCGTCGCGGGTGCTGGCCGCGGGCGCTGACTTCATGCTGCTCGCGCCTGAGCGCACCATGCTGCGCTCGCGCGTGCCGGTCATCGCCGTTACGGCGGTTCGCACCGGCGCTGGAAAGAGCCAGACCACCCGTTACATCTCCCGCATCCTGAAGAACCTCGGCATCCGGGCCGTGGCCGTCCGGCACCCGATGCCGTACGGAGACCTTGCCGCGCAGGCCTGCCAGCGCTTCGCCACATACGACGACCTGGCCAAACAGGAGTGCACCATCGAGGAGCGGGAGGAGTACGAACCGCACATCGACAATGGATTCGTCGTCTATGCCGGCGTCGACTACGAAGCGATCCTCAGGCGCGCCGAGGACGAAGCGGACGTGATTCTCTGGGACGGCGGGAACAACGATCTGCCGTTCTATGCGCCGTCGCTGTACATCTGCATTGCCGATCCGCACCGCGCCGGCGACGAGATCGCGTATTTCCCGGGGGAAGTGAACTTCCTTCGCGCCGACATCATCCTGATCAACAAGTGCGACTCGGCCAGCGAGGAGAAGATCCGGGCCATCGAGGACAACGCCGCCAGGCTGAATCCGCGTGCGCGGGTCATTCGTGCCGACTCCCCGGTGATGCTGGAGCGGCCGGATCTGGTCGCCGGCAAACGGGCGCTCGTCATCGAGGACGGCCCGACGCTGACGCACGGAGGGATGAGCTTCGGAGCAGGGGTGGTGGCGGTTCGCGACAGCGCTGCACAGATCGTCGATCCCTCACCGTACGCCGTCGGCTCGATCCGCGAGACCTACGCGAAATACCCGAATGCGAAGGGCATTCTCCCGGCCATGGGCTACAGCGGGGAGCAGATCGCCGAGCTCGAGGAGACGATTCGCAGGACGCCTGCCGATGTCGTGGTCGTCGGCACGCCCATCGATCTGCGCCGCGTCCTCAACGTCGACAAGCCGCAGGTCCGCGTCCGCTATGTCCTGCGAGAGCAGAAGCCGGGGGTGATCGAAAAGGAGATCAAGCGCGCGCTCCGACTCGCGCCCGCGCCGCCATTAGTGACCGCATGAGCATTCTTCGCCGCGGAGGGCCTCCAGCCCTTCGCGGGCGATGATCGGCACCATGACCAGCGCGGCCGCGGGATCCGCCCACCACCACTGCAGCGTGGCGTTGAGCACCAGTCCGGCCAGAAGAATCGCCGACACGTAGGCGCAGAGGTAGGTCTGCACGGCTTCGGCTTTCAGCGCGCCGCTTCCGATCTCCGCGGCCACCTTCCGTTTGGCCCGCGCCAGAAAAGGCATGACCACGACGGAGAGTGCGGCCACGACGATGCCGATGAGGCTCTCGCGCGGCGCCTCGCGTCCGAAGAGCGAGCGGGCCGCGTCGTAGGTGATGTAGGCGGAGAGGAGCAGCAGGGACGTGCCGATGAGCTTTCGGGCGCGCTGTTCGACGCGCTCGCGCCGCAACACATCGGCATCGGCTCTCAACCTCCAGATGAGGATCAAGCCGGCGCTCACTTCGATGACGCTGTCGATTCCGAAGCCGAGCAGCGCAATGCTGCCGGCCAGCCATGCCGCGAGGAGCGAGGTCAATCCCTCCGCGACGTTGTACCCAACGGTGAAGTATTCGAGAGCGCGGCCGCGCCTGACCAGTGCGGCGCGGCCATCGGCGAGTAGCGCTGTGGTCATAGGCGGATGAGAGCGAGGCCCGTAATGGCGTCGCGCTCGCCCACGATCGGCTGCGGTATCACGGTCAGGGCCAGCTCCAGCGTCGGCCTGACGATGAGCAGGGAGGTGTTGTCGCCTGCGGCCGTCCATCGCATCGGCCGATCATATTCGTTGTGTCACCCCGAACGGCCCTCGGATCTGCAGCCTGTGTGGCACAGACACTCTTGTCTGTGCCGGGCGGAATGCGCGGCGAAGGGTCGTTGGAGTGCGGGCGTCTCGCCCGCCGCTGGCGGCCGTCCCGCGGCCGCCAGCTCTCAGCCGGTTCCCGTTCAGGCGACCGGGCGCGGGACGCCCGGTCGCGGCGGGCAAGACGCCCGCCCTCCTCAAAATGCGCGAAGTTCGCGGCTCAGGATGACGGAGTATGCATTTCCGCGCTCTTTTCGTGGCTCTCGCCAGCATGATGCCCCGCCGATGTCGTTGCGCTCTCGTGCAGGCGCTCGACGTAGTGAATGAACTCGACGTACGCGTGCACGTAATGGCGTCCCGCCTCCACGCTGTCGTTCGCGTGCTTTCGCGCGGCCATGACTTCCGCGAAGCGGGCGCGCAGACCCGACTGCATGTCCCTGGTCAACATCGCTTCGGCAGTAGCGAGCGATCCGCTGTCGATCGCCGCGTCGGCGCTCTCGATCCCTTCCTCGACCTTGTACCCCGCCGGTTTGATCCCGGTGTAAGGCGCTCCCTCGCCTTCGCGATGGACGCGCACCAGCGTCTCGAAGAAGTAGTTGTCGGCCAGCTCGCGTGCTTCCGGAGTGAGCTTCCGCACGTTCAAGGCCTGCTGAAATGCCGCGCGGATCTCTTTCTCCTTCTCTGGAGCGACCCACTTCAGAACAGGGGTGACGTCACCTTTGTCCAGCGCCGCCTTCGCGGTGGTGATCACCGGACCGTTGACGGAGTCGCAGTGCGCGAAGGAGTTGCCGGCGACGAGGAGAAGAAGAACTGCCGGAAGTATGAAACGACGAAACATGTGCTTGCCTCCGCCGATGAATATGGGCGGAGGCAAGCACGATGACCATGATTTTTGTCAGCGCATCCAGGGAATTGTGCTGGGTGCGTCGTTGATGACCGGGAACGTATCGTTCGTCAGCCACTGCATCAGCAGGTTCGTCGAGAATGGATCGTTGGCGACACCGCTGACTCCGCCAGGCAGCGCCGACTGGCCGATGATTCCGCTCTTCGCGAAGTCGCCGACGTAACGCCGGTTCGGGCCGCTGCCGAACATGAAGCCGTTGAGCGTGGTTGCGCGCACGTTGTGCGAAGCGGCGTCGACCGTGCTGAAGCCGCCCTGTCGGGCCACGCCCGGCAGGTTCAGGAACGTCGGCAGAGGCGGCGGGCCGTACGGCGCGGCCGGCGAGAAGATGCTGAAGCCGGTGATGTGCCAGAAGACGATGCGGTGCAGTTTGCCCCAGCGGTAGTCGGTGAGATTCGCCGACTTGTTGAACGCCGGCGCGAACTCATCGCTCTGCAGCAGCGTCAACGCGTCGGCGACGCTCTTCAGAATGAGAATGTCCCGCCGCGCTGCGGGATCAGACACGGTCGGAACGTTGAACAGATCGATCCCTGAGAGCAGGCCCTTGTCGTGGGTCACGGAGAAATTCTCGAGTTGGAAGCGCAGAGTCGAGAGCTCCAGCTGCACGTCCGGCAGGGGGAGAGTCATGGCGCTGAGAACCGTCTCGACAGTATTGGCCATGAAGCGGCCGCGCCACATCGCGTAGATCGTTGCCGCGGCGCTGTTGTTGATCTGGGTCTGCGAGGGGGCGGCACCGACCGCCTTGACCCAGCTCGCGTCGTACCCGTTGTCGATGCCCGTCGGCGTCGAGAAATCCCATCCGGCCAGCAATGCCACCGCCGCCTGCACCGCCGGGCTGCTGCCCAGCGCTGCCAGCGTGGCGTTGGCGCCCGTCGCTTTGGCGTTTGCCAGCGCCGTGGTGATGAACGGGACGAACACTTCCGCGTCGATGAGGACGGTGTCGCCCTGCATCTGCTTCATGTCGGTCGGCGAGATCTTTCCTCCGCCCGAAAGCTTCTGGCGGACCATCTGCGTGATCCGTCCGGCACGAAAACCGTCGTAACTGGGGTTCAGGTAGTAGATCCCACCACCCGGCCTGGCCATGTTCAGCGGATCGCCGTCCAGGCTCTGACCGATGGGATCGTTGTTGGCGTTGACGAAGAATCCGTTCGACGGATTCACCACCTGCGGCATCTCCGAGTAGGGGAGGATCTCGTAAGGCAGCGCCTGGTTCGGTTGTGGATTCTTCACCGCCATCCACTCATTGCCGCCCGTCCCGTTGCGGAGGAAGAAAGGCGGCAGACCGACGACCGTCCCGGCCTGCAGATCCTCGCGGATCGGCATCTCGCCGCTGGTGAGGTAGGCGATGTTGCCGTCGACGTCCGCCACCGCGAAATTCTGGGAGCCGAAATCGAAAAACTGCAGCGCCGCCTTGAACTGATCGATCGTCTGCGCGTCGTCGGCGAGCATGAACGCTTCGAGCTCGTGCGTCGGATAGAAACCGACGTACTGCACGCTCACGGCAACGCCGGTCTTGGTGTCGAGAGAAACGATCGGGCCATGGCGCGGAACCACGAGAACCGCGGCAGGGACCGATGCCGAAGCCGGGACCGTCGTCAGATCATCTTTGACGCCGTTGCCGGTGTTGTTCACGCGGAAGGTCTGCGGAATCGGGATGATCGCCTCTTTCGCGCCTTTGTAAATGGAGGACAGCCCGCTCGGCGAGGTCGCGTCGGGAACGACCGACTCCTGGTACCAGTCGGTCACGTCCATCGGATGAACGGTCGATCCCCAGGCCAGGCTCTGGTTCTGTCCCTGGATCACGAACGGTGCGCCGGGGAAGCCCATGCCGGCGACGTTGGTCGAGCCCGCGTGCAGCGAGATCGGGTAGAACGTCGCCGGCGCGCTCAGCGACAGGTGCGGGTCGTTCGCCAGGAGAGCATTTCCTGTCGATGAATTCTTCGGTGCGATGGCCCACTCGTTCGACCCGGCGTGGCGCTCCGGGTCGAGGGTGGCGGCCAGCACCGGGTTGTTGCGCACCTGCTCGTTGTAGTTCTTCAGCAGGTCGATTGTGGCAGGGTTGATGTAACTCGAGTCAGCGTTTGCCAGCCATTCAGGCATCGCCTTCAGCGCATCCGCTGTGACGATGGGAAGCTTGCTGCCGGTGCCTGTTGCATCGGGAATCGTCGCTGCGCTCGTGAAAGGCGCCAGACGCCAGACATCATTGAACAGCGCTGCTCCGTTGAAGCCGACGACCTTCCCCACGCCCTGATACGTCAGTAGCGCCACCGTCGTATTGGTGTCGTTGTCGAACGAGAGGCCGAACGCGATCAGCTTTCCGACGGCCAGCGAATCGGTCGGCGTCCAGGGAGAGAATTTCGTGATCTCGAGGAGGGCGTACTCGGGAGGGAGCGAGTGGGTCGATGCGTACGCGTTCACGCCATCGGCGTATGCCTGCAGCGCGGACTTCGCGTCGGCAGAGATCGCCGGCAGCGTCGCCTCCGCGGCCCGGCCCAGGCCCAGCGTGCGCAACTGGATGTCGGTCGGCAACGCGGGCGTGCCGAGGAGCTCGGCCAGAGTTCCTTCGGCGGTGCGCCGGTTCGTGTCCATCTCCCACAGCCGATCCTGCGCGTGCAGCCAGCCGTTGAGGAAGTGCATGTCGTGTTTGGTGAAGGCGAACACGTGCGGGATGCCGTTGGCCTCGCGCGTGATCATTCCGGAGAGTTGCATTCCGGGGAGTTTCGCGAACCGGCCGTTCGGCATGTCCTGCGCGGTGGCGGAAAGCGCAACGAGAAGCAGAGCAGCGGTTGCGATAAAATGTTTCATCACGAGGCCTCCTTGAGAAGCGACCCTTATACGCCCGTGACTGCCGTCATACAAACGGTGTGATTCATCGACGACTCAGCATAGAATCCCCGCTTCTTTAAGGAGGCTCCATGCGATCCCGCTTCGTTCCTGCTCTCATCCTCGCTTTCGTCACAGTTCCGCTGTTCGCGCAATCGAACGACGTGGCTGTTTGGTACTCCACCTCACATGTCGGCACTACGAACAGCGGCGCTTCCGCGGTCGAGTTCAAGAACGGCCGTGGCTACGGAGCGAGCTTCAACCATTTCTTCGGTGATCACCTCTCCACTGAATTCGCCTACGACCAGCTTCACTATGACGCTCGCATCAACTATCTCGGCGCCACCGTGCTCGACGCCGGCAGGATGAAGACGAAGGTCGCAACGGCGGTGGTTCAGTGGCACTTCTCGCGTGCCGGGTTCATCGATCCCTATCTCGGTGCGGGGGCCGCGTACCTCAAGAGCGACGCTCTCTCGAGCGCAGATCTCACCACCGCGAACATCGGGTCAGTTTCGATCGAGAAGAAATGGGGTTGGGCAGCCGACGCCGGGCTGAACGTGAATCTCAGTCACAGTCTCGGCGTCGCCGTCGATGCGAAGTACGTCCCGTACGAGCCGAAGTCGGGGGTGTCCGGCATGAAGCTGAAACTCAACCCGACGATCTTCTCGGCCGGGTTGCGGTTCAGGTTCTGAGGAGAGCGGACGTCCTCGTCCGCATCCGCCGGGCGTCCTCGCCCGGCGGTCTGCCGTGGTGGCCAGGCACAGAGAAACGATCGGACGAGGACGTCCGCTCGTTGCGGACGAGGACGTCCGCACTCCATCACACCAGCGCCAGCTCTTTTTCCTGCTTCTTCGCGCTCGCCGGCAGCGGCTCGAAGCGAGCGGTGAAGAATCGCAGCGTCGGCGGCTCGTAGACCATCTTCAGGCCGCTGATCCGGTCGCGGTTCTCGAAGAGGTGCTTCACCGAATAGGCGACGACGTCCATGTGGCGATCGGAGTAGACGCGCCGCGGAATGGTCAGACGGACGAGCTCGAGCTTGGGCTTGCGGTTCTCGCCGGTCTGCGGATCGCGGCCCGACGAAATGATGCCGCGCTCCATGGAGCGGACACCACTGTCGACGTAGAGGGCTGCGGCGAGGGCCTGCGCGGGGAACTGTTCCTGATCGACGTGCGGAAGGAAGCGGCGCGCATCGAGGAAGACCGCATGACCGCCGATCGGCTCGACGATGGGAACGCCGGCGTCGAGCAGCTGCTGGCCGAGGTAGCGAACCTGGTGGACGCGATGAGCGATGTAGTCGTCGTCGATCATCTCGTAGATGCCCTGGGCGATCGCGTCCATGTCGCGCCCGGCCAGCCCGCCATAGGTCGGCATGCCTTCGAACAGGACGACCAGCTCGCGCGCCGACTGCAGGATCGACTCGTCGTTCATGGCCAGGAATCCGCCGATGTTGACGAGGCAGTCTTTCTTCGCCGACATCGTGCAGCCGTCGAAGTACGACATCATCTCGTGCAGGATCTCGCGGACCGGCTTGCCGGCGTAACCTGCCTCGCGCTCCTTGATGAAGAACGCGTTCTCGACGGCGCGGGTGGCGTCGCACCACATGCGGATGCCGTGCTTCTGGAGCAGGGCGCGCGTCTCGCGGAGATTCTGCATCGAGACGGGCTGTCCGCCGGCCAGATTCACCGTCACGGCGACGTTGACGTAGGGGATGTTCTCGGCGCCGACACGATCGATGACGGCGCGCAGCTTGTCGAGATCGACGTTCCCCTTGAACGGGTGCTGCGCGGTGGAGTCGTGCGCTTCATCGATGATGACGTCGACGAACGTGCCTCCCTGCATCTCCTGGTGCGCGCGGGTGGTGGTGAAGTACATGTTTCCCGGGATCACATGGCCGGGCTTGATCAGGATGCGCGAGATCAGGTGCTCGGCTCCGCGGCCCTGGTGGGTCGGAACCACGTGCTTGAATCCGTAAACGTCCCGGACGGCCGCTTCGAAGCGGTAGAACGAGCTGGCGCCGGCGTAGGCCTCGTCGCCCATCATCATCGCCGCCCATTGGCGGTCGCTCATGGCGTTCGTGCCGCTGTCGGTGAGAAGGTCGATGTAGACGTCTTCGCTCTTGAGAAGAAAGGTGTTGTAGCCGGCATCGGCGATGGCGCGCTCGCGCTCGGCGCGGGTGGTCATGCGGATCGGCTCAATGGATTTGATCTTGTACGGTTCGGCGACCGGACGGGTCATGCTGCATCCTCCGGGAGCGACAGTACTTTTGGCTCGCTACACGAGGATATGGGTACCGCTACATCGAGGCGTGACTTCAGTCGCAAGGAGGGAGCGACTGACGCGTAGGTTGGGCGGCAGGAGGCCATCATGGCCGCTTTTCTCGGAGTAGGGCACGGCGCAGCCGTGCCCTACGTTCCTACACGCGCTTCGGGCGCGGCTTGTGATCCTTCGACTGCGCTGAGGCGTCGCCGAGCCACGACAGCGAGCGCATCGCGGAGGGAAAGCCGATCGTGGTGATCGCCAGAACCGCGACATGGACGAGCTCTTCGTCCGTGACACCCTGGGCGCGCGCGTTGCGAACCGCCGAGTGCGTGCCTCCCTCGAGTCCCGCTCCGATCGCCATCGCCACCTTCACCAGCCGCCGCTCGCGTTCGGTGAGCGGTCCGGCGTTGTGGCACTTTTCGGCGAGAGCGTTGAACGATTCCCAGATCTGGGGGTGGGAGTCGCGGAAGTCGCGATTGAACCGTGATGGTTTTGCTGCCATGCGTTCCTCCAGTGGTCACGTCAGCCCGAGCTCTCTCATTTTCCGCCAGAGCGTCGTTCGGGAGATGCCGAGAGCGAGCGCCGTCTCTTCACGGTTCCAGTGGTGCGATTCGAGCGCGGTGCGAATGGAGCGGATTTCGTCGCCGCCGCGCACCGACGCACGTGCGATCTGCGGCTCGGTGGCTTCGACGATCTCGATGGGCAGGTCGTCGGTATGGATCGTCTGGCCCTTCACCACGGCCACAGCGTACTCGATGGCATTCTCCATTTCCCGGACGTTGCCGGGCCACGGGTAGCGGAGCATCGCCCGCACCGCCTCGGGCGAGTAACGCAGCTCCCGCCCGTGGCGTGCAGCGACACGGGCGAGGAGCGAGTGCGCGAGCGGCTCGATGTCCTCGCGTCGGGCGCGCAGCGGCGGGATGTCGATCGGTACCACCCGCAGGCGATAGAAGAGATCCTCGCGGAATCGCCCCTCGGCGATGGCGCGGCGGAGGTCGATGTTGGTCGCGGCGATGATGCGCGCGTCGGTCGAGCGCGAAACGCTCTCTCCGACGCGTTCGAACGTTCTCTCCTGCAGGACGCGGAGCAGCTTCGCCTGGAGGTGCAGCGGCACATCGCCGACTTCGTCGAGGAACAGAGTTCCGCCCGAGGCCAGCTCGAACCGGCCGACGCGATCGCGGACTGCGCCCGTGAACGCGCCTCGCACGTGCCCGAAAAGCTCCGCTTCGAGCAGCTCGCCGGGAAGCGCGGCGCAGTTCACCGCCACGAACCGGCCGCGGCGCCGTGTGGAGTTCGCATGGACCGCGCGCGCCAGCACTTCTTTTCCCGTTCCGCTGTCGCCCGTCAGCAGGATGGTGGCATCACTGGCCTGAAGGTTCTGCACGAGGCTGAAGATCCGGGCCATGGAAGCGGAGCGCGCCACCATGCCGAAGAAGACCGTCGGACCCGCCGTTCCGGCGAGCGGGTCCTCCTCGGCCGGGCGGAGGACGATGATGAACTTCACGCGCGGGTCGCAGATCCCGCTCTCGTCGGGGACGAACGGGGCGGCGGTGAGGGACACCGTGCGCGTGCCGCCGTCGCCCGTCGGCATCGCGGCGCGCCACCCCTCGCGCATCTCGCCGCGCTCGAGGTGTTGCCGCAGGGTGCCGCCGGCGCCGAAGAGCTCTTCGCCGAGGAGTTGGGACACGGGGTGGCCGACGACGGCGGAGGCAACCTCGTCTCCCGTGAGGCGCTGCAGGAGGCTGGACGAATGCACGACGTGAAAGTCGCGATCGAGGCATATCAGCACGCGGCCAATGGAACGGAAGACCGCGCTGACGGCGATGAGCGCGGCGGCATTGGTGGCCGGATCGCATTCGACGATGGTCATGAAGGCATGATGTGTTTCACCCCTTACCCGCGGCGATGCAACGGATCGCACCTCTCTGTGACGTGTCGCACACGCCGCAGCGAAGCCATGCATCTTGTGATGCTTGGCGTCGCGGGCGCGAACGGTTCGCACGCAGTACATCAACGTTCAAGAACGTTCAAGCCGCTCGGCGGCGTTGCAACGTTGCACCGATTCGTTCCGAACGAAACGGTGATGGCGATCACGAGTGCCTTGGTAACTCCCTCGCTCCATTCGTGGTTGCGCGCGAACCGTTCTATGGCAGCGGCGATGCTCTAGAGGTGCGCGGTGGTCGGTGCTCGGTGCTCGGATGCATCCGACTGACATTGCTCCGAGCACCGGGCACCGACCAGGAGCCGCCATGCCATTCACACGACGACAGTTCATCAGGATCGGAGCCGCCGCCGGCGGAGTCGCCGCCGCATCGGGCCTGACGACGAACTGGTGGAACCTTCAGGCGCACGAGATCCCCGATCCGAAGACCGACGGCGACCACGTGGTCCCGACATTCTGCGAGCTCTGCTTCTGGAAGTGCGGCGTGCTCGCGCACGTGAAGAACGGCAGGGTCACGAAGATCGTCGGCAATCCGGCTCATCCGCTCTCCCGCGGCCGCATCTGCCCGCGCGGCACCGGCGCGGCCGCGCTGCTCTACGATCCGGACCGCCTGAAGCAGCCGCTGCTTCGGCGCAGCAAACGCGGACAGCAGGTGTTCGAAGCGGTCTCGTGGAGTGCCGCGCTCGACGAGACCGCGAAGCAGATGGATGCGATTCGGACGAAGTACGGTCCTGAGGCATTCGCACTCTTCACGCACGGCTGGGGCGGGTCGTGGTTCACGCGCCTCATGCAGGCTTACGGCTCGCCGAACATCGCGGCGCCTTCCTACGCCCAGTGCCGCGGTCCGCGCGACGTCGCCTTCACCATGACCTTCGGTCAGGGACTCGGCTCCCCCGAGTCAATCGATATCGAAAATGCCCGCTGCATCACGCTCCTCGGCTCACACCTCGGCGAGAACATGCACAACACGCAGGTGCAGGAGTTCGCCGAGGCCATCGGGAAGGGTGCGCAGCTGGTGGTGGTCGATCCGCGCTTCTCCACCGCTGCGTCGAAAGCGAAGTATTGGCTCCCCATCAAGCCCGGCACCGACATCGCGCTGCTGCTGGCGTGGATGAACGTGATCATTGATGAGAAGCGCTACGACGCCGAATACGTCACCAAGTACGCGACCGGGTTCGACGAGCTGACGAAGCACGTGGCATCGAAGACGCCGGAGTGGGCGTATCCGATCACCGGCATCCCGGCGGAGAAGATTCGCGAGACCGCTCGCTTCATCGCCGGATTCCGCCCGGCCTCGCTCATCCACCCGGGGCGCCACGCCACCTGGTACGGCGACGACACGCAGCGCATGCGCGCCGTCGGCATCCTGGCGGCCCTGTTAGGCAGCTGGGGCCGCCGCGGCGGCTACATCCTGCCGAGCGCGATGGAGCTGCCGAAGTATCCCGGGAAGGCCGCGCACACCGCGGCGGTGGCTGCCGATCGCAAACAGCCGAGCCTCTATCCGCTGGCCGACGAAACGCTGGCCTCCGGTGTTTGCGATGCGACGATTCCGGGCCAGTCGTCCTATCAGTTGCACGGCTGGCTCGTGTACGGCACGAATCTCATGCAGTCGCTGCCCGATCCGCGCAATACCGAGAAGGCCATCCAGGCGCTCGACTTCATCGCCGCAATCGACGTGCTGCCGGCGGAGATCACCGGCTGGAGCGACGTCGTTCTGCCGGAGTCGACGTATCTCGAGCGTTACGACGATGCGTGGTCGCCGGCGTACAAGCAGCCGTTCATCGCCGTGCGCCAACCGGCGGTTCAGCCGATGTACGACTCGAAACCCGGCTGGTGGATCGCCCGACAGCTCGCCGAAAGACTCGGCGTCGACGACTACTTCGACTGGACCGACCCGCGGCAGGTCATCGACTGGCGCCTGAAGGCGGCGCATCAGGATCCCGGGAAGGTCTTCCTCAACGGCGTCGTCGAAGGGCAGCGGGTCCCAGTCTGCGAAGAGGACGGACTGCAGCTTTCGTTCGATACACCGAGCAAGAAGATCGAGCTTCACAGCGCGACGCTGGCGGCGGCAGGTTTTCCACCGATCCCCGACTACACGCCCCACGAAGAGCCCCCCGCCGGGATGTTCCGCCTGCTCTTCGGCCGCGCGCCGACGCACACGTTCGGCCGCACCACGAACAACCGGTTCCTCGGGTCGGTGTACGGCGAGAACGAAGTCTGGATCAACAGCATCGCCGCGAAATCGCTGGCCGGATTCGAGGATCGCCCCCTGAAGAACGGCGAGTACATCGTCCTGGAGAACCAGGACGGCATTCGCAGCGCCAAAGTCAAAGCGAAGGTCACGGAACGCATCCGGGGCGACGCCGTCTACCTGGTGCACGGCTGGGGTCACACGTCCAACGGCCTGAAGTTCGCGAAGGGCCGCGGAGCATCGGACAGCACGCTCGTCACGCGCTACGCCACCGATCCGATCATGGGCGGCACAGGCATGAGCGTGAACTTCGTGCGCGTCGTCCGGGTGGAGGCATAAGCGATGCGGTTCAACGTCATCAAGAAGCGCTACGCGATGGCCGTCGACACCCGGCGCTGCGTCGGATGCAGCGCCTGCTCCCTGGCCTGCAAGGCGGAGAACGACCTGCCGATCGAAGGCTTCCGCTCGTGGGTGGAGACGGAGACAAAGGGAACGTTTCCGAACCTGGCCATGGAGATCCGCAGCGAGCGTTGCGAGCAGTGCAGCAACGCCGCCTGCGTCTCGAACTGCCCGACCGGTGCGAGCCACTACTCGAAGGGGGGCGTGGTCCTGGTCGACCGCGATCTCTGCACCGGCTGCAAGGCCTGCGTCGCGGCTTGTCCGTTCAGCGCCCGCTACATCCACCCCGACGGCTACGCGGACAAATGCACGTTCTGCCTGCATCGCGTGGAGCGCGGGCAGCAGGTCGCGTGCGCCGAGAACTGTCCGACAAAGTCGCTGACGTTCGGCGACGCCAACGATCCCGAAAGCGACATCGCCCGCCTGCTGCGCGAGCGGCAGTGGAAGCAGCTCGATACCGCGGCCGGGACGAAGCCGAACCTTTACTACCTCGTGTGAAGACGATGAGCAAGCGAGTAGCGAGTAGCGAGTGGCGAGTAGGGGAACGGGTGTCATTCCGAGCCGGCGGAGCCGCGAAGCGGCGAAGCGCGGCGAGGAATCCCCCGCCCGAAGCCGGGCCGGCGGGGTGGGGATCCTTCGCTGTCCTCCGCCGCTCCACCTGCCCCTCCGCCCCCGCGGCACCGGCGGCTTCCAATGACACGCGCCAAGCCTGTCATCCCGAGCCGCGAAGACGGCGAGGGATCCCCCGCACTCCCGGGGTGGCGGGGGATTCCTCGCCGCGCTTCACCCCTCCGGGGTTCCGCCGGCTCGGAATGACAGTGTTACTTCCGCTCCACCGGCGCCTGCGCCGTTCACCGGCTCAGGATGACAGCGGCGCCCCCACTCGCTACTCGCCACTCGCTACTCGCTTCCGTGGAGATCGCAATGCAAGACCCTGAGAAATTCTGGAATCCCTACCTCGGCGGCATCGCCCTCGGACTGGTGTTGCTGACTTCTTTTCTCGTGATGGGGAAAGGGCTCGGCGCTTCGGGGGCGGCGAACAGGTTCGGCGTGGCCGTCGCTCAGGTCGTGGCGCCGGCGCACGTGGCCGCGAATCCGAACCTCGCCGTGACGGCGGCTCCGGGAGTGAACGTCCTCGACGACTGGCTGGTGTTCGAGGTCTTCGGCGTTTTCATCGGCGGCGCGATCGGCGCGTACACCGCCGGCCGTTTCGGATTGAAGGTGCTGCGCGGCAGAGGGGTGGCCGTCGCGACACGTCTTACTTTCGCGTTCAGCGGCGGCCTGCTGATGGGCCTGGCCGCGCGGGCGGCGCGCGGATGCACATCCGGTCAGGCACTGAGCGGCGGCGCCGTCATGTCCGTCGGCGCCTGGATTTTCATGCTGTCGGTATTCGGCGGCGGCTATGCGGTCGCCTGGTTCGTGCGACGGCAGTGGCAGGTCTGAGCGGGAGGAGAGTGCCATGACGTTTCCATTTGAATCGCTCACCACCGCATCGCGAGAGCTGGGACTGGTCGTGGCGGTGCTCATCGGCATCGCATTCGGCTTCGTGCTGGAGCGGTCCGGATTCGGGCGCGCACCGAAACTCGCGGCGCAGTTCTATCTGCGCGACATGACGGTGTTCAAAGTGATGTTCACCGCCATCGTCACGGCGATGCTCGGGCTCGTCGTGACCTCCGCCTTCGGCCTGACGAACATCCGCGAGATCTCCGAATCGATCGCCAGCTGGACGTACGTCTGGCCGATGCTGATCGGCGGCTTCGTCCTGGGCGCGGGATTCATCGTCTCCGGTTACTGCCCGGGGACGTCGATCGTGGCCGCGGCTTCCGGGAACGTAGACGGAGCCGTCACGGTGGCCGGCGTGGTCACCGGAACGTTCGTCTACTCCGAGCTGATGCAGATCCCGGCCTTTCACCAGTTCCACAACAGCGGCGACAAGGGCGC
>JADGOA010000342.1 GCA_017883215.1 Thermoanaerobaculia bacterium
GTACGAGTCGATGCCGTCGAGATAGTCGGCAATCCAGTCGACGATGCGATGACCTGCCTGGCGGAATTCAGCTGAGTTCGGGTCGAGCTTCGGCATGCGGGAGAGTTTCTTCGCGTGAGAACGTCTGCGCAAGAGCGATCATCACGACGTAGAGCAGAGGCGCCGCCACGTGCCTCGCCACTCGTGGCCACGACGTCTCGATGTGCCACTCGATTCCGCGTGGGGAGCCGAAGTACGCAGCCACGTAGACAGCGAGTTGCAGGAGCACGACGATCAAAACGAACCGTTCGGCGCGGCGCCGGTCCCAGCGGATGACCAACAGCCCGGCCAGCATCAGAAGCCACATCGGCGAATCCGGCATCCACCGGCTCAGCGCTCGCACGATCAAAGGTGTGTCCGAAAGTCGCTCCAGGACGCGGGAGACGAACGACCCGCGAGTGATGTCGGTCGTCAGGTGCAGGATCGCTCTGGTGAGGAGCCAGGGGGCAGCGATCGCCACCGCCGGCCAGAGTTTCAGGACGTTGAGCTGGAGTGCGGGCGTCTCGCCCGCCGCGATCCGGCGTCCCGTGCCGGATCGCTCTGACGGGGGGATGTCGCCGGGCGCGGGACGCCCGGCGACGGCGGGCGAGACGCCCGCACTCCTCGCGCTTCTGCAAAGTGCCACCGCGACGGCGACGCATGCGATCAGCGCCAGCCCCTCGTTTTTCGTCGACGCCGCGAGTCCGAGGAGGATCGCGCCGTGGCGCAGGGCGGCGGTGTCTTCGAAGAGAACGGCGCGGCGGGTGAAGAGGACAGCTGCCGTCGCGTACGCGATGAACGGGCTTTCCGCGAGGCCGACGTAACAGAGAACGAATGCGGTCGACGCCAGCGTCAGGAGAGAAGCGGTGAATGCTCCGGCCTCGCGAGCGGCAAGCGATCGCACGATCAGAAGGAGGGCCGCAGCGGATGCAACGCCGAGGAGTCCGAGCCAGCGGTCGTCCCACTGGCCGCTGACGAGCGCCGCGTAGGCGTCGTTCAGCGGAACCAGCAGCGGGTAGTCGGGATGCGTGAAGTCGTTGAAAGGGCTGCGCAGGAACGTCCAGTCGACGCCTCCCGCCTCGAAGAAGACGCGAGCCTTGAGGCCCCAGATCGCCCAGAAGTCCCACTCCCAGACGCGGGCGATGGTCGCGTACATGGCGAACGTGACGACGGTGTACGCGGTGGCGAGGTCGATAATGTGGGCAGTGCGCGTGAGATGGGCCTGATGCCCTTGCCCACTGCCCACTGCCCACTGCCCACCAACCTCAGGGTCCAGCCCCTCCGCGCGGCGCGTGACCACGACGCTCCACATCGCAGCGGAACAGAGGACGAGCGCCGCGGTGGTCGTCGCCGCTGTCCAGGCGACGTGCAGAAGCGACAGAGCGAACATCGTCGCCCAGACCACTCCTGCCCCGTAGAGATACGACAGACCAACCAGAGCCGCCCCGCGGGCATGCCGGTCGACCAGGAGGACTGCCGGGATCCCGATGACGGCCGTGGTCGCGATGGCGGCGATGACGAACGCCATCAGCGCCTCACCAGCGTGCCGCCGTAGCCGGTGAACACCACGTGCGCGCCGGCCGGGGCCTGGCGGCGCCACATGGCCACGTACTGCGCACGTCGAAGATTTTCCGGAACGGGAAGACCGCTCTCGAGGACGAGCGGGAGCACCTCGCGGCCGGCCAGAAAGTAACTGGCCCGGTAGTACGCGTACGAGTATCCGCGCGACCACTGCATCGTGGGGACGAGGATCGCGATCGAATCTCCGCGCTTCGTCTGCGCGTGGACTTCCGCGAGAAAGCGGGGGTAGTCGGGCCACCACCCTCCCCGATCCGGAAACACGCTCATCGACCGCTGAATCGGCGTGCGGTCGATGAACGGCAGCATGAGCGGAGGAAGCCGGACCGAGGCGATCACCAGCCCGGTGAAGCACGCGATCGAGAGCACCGCACGCGGACGCATTCGATACAGAGGGTAACAGAGCGGGGGTCGGATGGCGGGGTGCGGGGGTTTCGCTCCGATAGGGGGTAGGGACGGAGGATCGCTCCGCCCCTCCCTCCGAACCGGACGTGCGGATCTCCCGCATCCGGCTCTCCGGTCAGTGGGCCGATGTGACGGACTGAAGGAGCCGCGCGTGCGCCTCAACGAGACTGAAGAGGCCGCGCTGCTGAAAGAAAGAGTTTGGCCAGCGGATGTGATCGAGCCCTCTGCCACGACCGCCGCGTTTGCTTCGTTTCCGCAGGATCGAGCGATGCCGCATGCGAACCCACTTGTCGATGGCATCGAAGGCGTGTCGCGACGAGTGTTTGAAGTACTCGAACCATCCTCTGAGCGTGGCGTTCACCCGTTTGATCGTTGCTTCCAGGCTCTCCCCACTGGTCCGCGGCGTCTTCGCGCGAATACTCCCACGGAGCTTCTTTTCGCTCGACGGACGCGGGTAGCGGTACTTCCCGAAAAAGCGGTATCCCAGAAAGTCGAACCCCGGACGGATGTTGGCATCGACGAGTCGCGTCTTGACCGGGTGCAGCCGTAGACCTCTCTCGGTCAACAGCTCACCCAGCCGTGCATGCGCTCGTTCCGCCTCTTCGCGGCTCTCGCACAGGATCACCATGTCGTCGGCGTAGCGCACCAACCTGTACCCTTCGCCCCTCATCGCGAGGTCGATGGGGTGCAGATAGATGTTCGCCAACAGCGGGCTGATGACGGCTCCCTGAGGAGTTCCCTTCTCCGGTTGCCATCGCTTCATCCCTTCCATCACGTCCTGCTCGAGGAACTGCCGGATCAGTTTGAGCAACGAGCTGTCCGCGATTTCCTTCGCTACCTCGTCCATCAGCCGTTCATGGTCGATCGAGTCGAAGTACTGCTCGATGTCCACATCCACGACCCATGTCCGCCCTTGCTTGAGGCCTCGCACCACTTCTCGCAGCGCATCCTTGCATCCTCTTCCCGGCCGGAACCCGTAACTGCAGCCTGCGAACTTCCGCTCGAAGATCGGTTCCATCGCGTTGCGGATGCTCGTCTGCACCACCCGATCGATGATGGTCGGCACTCCCAGCGGGCGTCGTTTTCCATCACCTTTCGGGATCCAGACCCGCTTGACCGCTCGCGGTTCGTACGTCCCTTCTCGCAGTTGCTCGCTCAACCGCGCCAGTCGCTTCTCGGCTCGCGAAGCGAACAGTTGGATCGACTCTCCGTCGACTCCCCCTCCTCCGCGACGCGCCTCCACTTGCTTCCACGCGGCTCTCAGGCTTTCCTCTCGGTTCACCTTGTCAATCAGGCTATGCCACTTGCCTCCTTTCACTCCTGTTTCCAGGGCCTCCAGCATGCGATCCGTCCACACAGAAGGTTCGACCCAGCTCCATCGAGTCCAGATCTCCCCACCACGCTCTAGCTTTCGCACTGTTCGTGGTTGTTCGTCCTTCCCTGCTTCCTTCACGCATCCACCTTCCTGCCTCCCTTTGCTCCACGTCCATTACGACGCTTCTCAGCTCTTACGGAGGCTCTGACTCCTCTGCACCGTCAGTTCGATGCAGAGGTCTCCCCGATTCACTGCACTCGGATTTCCGACCGTTCTGTCTCCAACCATCCCCAGATCTCTTCCCGACGGCTTTCTCACGTTCCTTCAGCCTCGGTGCTCCTCGTGCAGGGCCGTTTCCCGTCTGCGCCCATCACGTCTCGGACTTCGCCTTTCACTCGCAGGCTCGTCAGATCTGAAGACCGAATCGAGTTCCTTTCGTACGGACCGGTCTTTCGCCTTCCGTTGCTCCCCACCCCGTGTCACCACGACGCAGTTACAGTTGGCTTGGGGTCAATGAACGTTTGACCCGACAGGACTTTCACCTCTCTATCCAAGTGCGCTCTCGGGCGCACGAGTGCGGGCGTCTCGCCCGCCGCGATCCGGCGTCCCGCGCCGGATCGCTTGAAGTGTTCGAAGAGTCGCCGGGCGCGGGACGCCCGGCGACGGCGGGCGAGACGCCCGCACTCCTGGACGAGGACCGCGCGGCCTTGCGACCATCGCCTGGTGACA
>JADGOA010000049.1 GCA_017883215.1 Thermoanaerobaculia bacterium
CAGCGTGGCCATGCACTACGGCACCTTCCACCTCGGCGACGACGGCGAACTCCAGCCGCTCGACGACCTCCGCCGCGCCATCGCCGCGAACGGCAATCCACAGTTTCTGATCCTAGAGCACGGCGTGGGACGCGACGTGGAGCAGTGGGCCCCGTCATCCTGAGAGGACCCCCATCCCTCCACCTCGCTCAGCATGACGGAAACTCGCCACCCGCCGACAGTGGTGCAAAGGCTACAATCGCCAATAGGCATGCGAGTCATCGGAGCGTTTGCGCACGGGATCATCGACTACGCGGTCGTGATCATGCTCGCCATCGGACCGGCGGTGGCAGGGTTTCGCGGCAGGCAGGCCCTCTGGGCGTATGCATTCGCGCTCGTGCTGTTCCTGCTTACCGTAGCCACGCGATTTCCTCTTGGCGCATCGAAGATCGTCGGCTTTCCGCTGCACGGCGCGATCGAGTTGCTCCTCGCGGTGGTGATGATCGTCCTGCCGTTCATCGCTGGATTCTCTGCAGGCGTTCACTCGCGGAACTTCTACATCGCCATCGGCGTGCTGATCGCAATCATCTTCTTCCTGACGGATTACCGCGGGCGCGCCGCACGAGCTCCGAAGAGCTGAAACGCCGTGGAGACGCGCGGCAGCGAGTCCGCAATGCTCGTCGTCGCCAACCCACAAGAGTTGCGGACGCGCTGCTGCGCGTCCCTACACGCTGATCATCGCTTCATCGGCGCTGCCTGCACCGACGGAGCTCTTCTCGATGCGCGCAATCTGGCGGTCGTGCAGTCCGCCTAACAGAAGCGGCGCGACGAGCGCCCCGGCCAGACAGGTGGCCATGTCTTCCTGCGTGTCCCACGGATCTCCCTGGGTGCCGAGAAAGGCATCGGAGCTCGCGCCGCTGGCGACGGCGACTCGCCACTCGAACAGCTCGTAGGTGGCACTGATAGCGAGGCAGATCGAGACGATGATGTAGTACCGCCATCCGCGCGAACGCACCACGTTGCGGCGGATCAGGATCTCTCTCGCGATGATCGCCGGAACGAACCCCTGCGCGAAGTGGCCGATACGGTCGTAATCGTTCCGCGCCAGGTGAAAGGCCTCTTTCATCCAGAAGCCGAGCGGCACCTCGGCATACGTGTAGTGACCGCCGACCATCAGGATGATCGCGTGGACGGTCAACAGCGTGTACAGGAGTGGCGTGAGCGGGAACCGTCGGCGGGTGGCGATGACGAGCGCCAGGCCGATGACGGCCGGGAAGACTTCGAGAATCCAGGTGAAGTAATCGTGCGGCAGGACGAGCGACCACACAAAGACGGCGCAGAACACGGTCAGGAGAGCACGCTCGGTCACCGCACGAGTCTAACGCAATGCGAATGTAGGGACGCGCAGCAGCGCGTCCGCAGTTCCGGTGGGCGGAGGGCCGACGAGAGTTGCGGACGCGCTGCTGCGCGTCCCTACGGGTTCATCACCGCTCCATCGGCCCCTGGCCGTCGACGTAGGTCGTGCGTGCGAGCACGACGGCGTCGCGCTTCGGCACCTGTACGTCGATGGCGTGCACGCCGAGCTTCTTCAACTCCGGCTTGCGCACCTCGAGCTCGTAATGACCCTGCAGCGTGCGCTCGAGGCGATCGACGGCGAGTTTGGGGAAAAGATAGGAGCTCTCGTAGAAGCCGCCCGTATCGGCGGCCACCTTGCCGAGTCCGACCTGGAGCGAGTGCCAGTCCGCCTGCGTGATGTCGATGGAGAAGACGCTCACGCGCGACGATTCGAGCGATCGTTTCGCCAGAGCGTAATCGACGCCCATGACGATCTGACCACCCGCGAGCTTGCCCAGCCCCCATCCGAAAAGGACGAGCGACTTCGGGCCGGGGATCGGACGCAGCGCATTGCCGACAAGGAAGAGCGCCCGCTCGGAGCTCGCCGCGCTTTTCATCGCCTCGAGATCGAGCCGTTTGGAGAGCGAGGGCATCGGCACGAGCGGCGGGGGAGGGGGATCGTCGGTCTTCAGCGACCCCCGCATGGCCTGCCGGACCTTCTCCTTCTCGTTGCTGAAGTCGAGCCTGAACTTCAGGTGTGAGTCGAATGAAAACACCGCCACGCGGTCGTCCGGCTCGAGCGAGTCGATGATCTGGTCGGCGTAGCTCATGATCTTCATCTGCCCGGCAACGCGCAGCGGGTTTCGCGCGAAATCGGTCTGGAAGAAGAAGATCAGCAACCGCCCCTGCGGTGCCGGAACATCGAAGGTGCGGTTGACCGTGACCTCCGGCTTGTCGATGTCGGCGAGCTCGCGTGCGAGGGCCGTCTCGGGCATCCAGTCGGCCGATTCGACCTTTGCCGGCACTCCGTCGACGCGCACCGTGAAGTCTTTCGGCGTCAGGCCGAGGATCGGTTCGCCGTTTGCGAGTGTCACCCGGGCATCGACGATGATGCGCTCGACGGTGATGGCCTCCTGGATGCGCGGCGATTGCTGCGGGGCGGGGGGAGCCTGGGCACGAAGGAAGGAAGCGGTCGTCGAGACCGCGATGGCGAGAAGGAGTTCCCTCGCTGCACGCCGGGGAAGCAGCATGCGATTATCCTCGCACACTTCTGCCCTTCCCTTCGCAGCCGTTAGATAATCGCGCTGCCATGCGAATCCGACTTCTGCTTGCTGCTCTGCTCTTCGCCACGTCCGCGTTCGCGACCGGTTTCGACGACTACTTCGTCGACAAGACCATGCGCGTGGATTACTTCCACACCGGCAGCCACGGCCAGGAGGTCATCGCGCTCGATCGCGTCGTCTCCGACGGCCCGTGGCCCGGCAGCCGTACGCGCCTCATCGACTCTTCGAACCTCGGCAAGTACTACGTCGAGGTGATCGACCGCGCTACGAACCAGCCGGTCTACTCGCGCGGTTTCGCCTCCGTGTACGGCGAATGGGAGACCACCGACGACGCGAAAGAGCACGCCGGGACATTCCAGGAATCGGTTCGCTTCCCATGGCCGAAAAATCCGGTGCAGCTCGTGCTGAAGAAACGCGACGCCCAGAACGCCTTTCAGCAGATATGGTCGACCGTGATCGATCCGGATTCGCGGTTCGTCAACAAAGCCGACCTCAAGCCCATCGGCAAAGTGTGGACGGTGTTCGAGAATGGCCCGGCATCGGAGAAAGTCGACCTTCTCGTCATCGGCGAGGGGTACACCGAGGCGGAGCTGCCCAAGTTCCACAAGGACGTGCAGCGGCTCGTCGGAAAGCTGTTCGACACGGAGCCGTTCAAGTCTCGCCGGAAGGAGTTCAACGTTCGCGCGATCGATCTTCCGGCCGCGCAGAGCGGAGTTCACCGTCCGCGCACAGGCGACGACCGGCGCAGCCTCATCAACGCCCAGTACAACATATTCGACTCCGAGCGCTACGTGCTGACGTTCGACAATCGCGCGCTGCGCGACGTCGCTTCGGCTGCGCCTTACGACTTCCTCGAGATTCTGGTCAACGAGAAACAGTACGGCGGCGGAGGCATCTTCAACGATCAGGCGACGGCGGCGGTCGACACGGGATTTGCGGAGTACGTGTTCGTCCACGAGTTCGGCCACCACTTCGCCGGCCTTGGCGACGAGTACTACACCTCGCCCGTGTCGTATCAGACCGGTGGCGAAACCCATCCCGAGCCGTGGGAGCCGAACATCACGGCGAACGGCGCACATCCGAAATGGTTCGAGGTATGCGACAAAGACGTGCCGCTGCCGACGCCGTGGGATAAAGCGACATTCGAATCGCACAGCCGCGAGTATCAGAAGGAACGCGCGCGCCTTCGCGCCGCCAACGTGCCGGAAGCCGAAATGGACAAGCTTTTCCGGAGCGAGCAGGTGTGGGAGACGCAGTTCCTCGGCTCGCAGAAGTACGCCGGCAAAGTGGGCGCTTTCGAAGGCGCGGAGTACGAAGCGACCGGGCTGTTCCGGCCGCAGGCCGACTGCATCATGTTCACAAGGGATGAAGTGGGCTTCTGCCGCGTGTGCCAACGGGCGATCAACCGCATCGTCGACATGTACTCGCGATAACGGAACGCGAAGGTCTCGCCCGCAGTAGCCGGGAGGTTTTCCGACTGATGCGCAGACTCGTTCAGGGGAGCGGCGCGACAGCCTCGCCGACCGCCGCCAGGATCTCGTCGGCGATCCCGCCGTAGTTTCCGGCGAAGTGGTGCGAGCCGGGCTCGCGGATCACGGTCACCACCTGTGGGTCGAGAGAGTGGCAGAGCGAGTCCTTTTCCTTCTCGCCGTAGAAACAGAGGATCCGGTAGCCGGTCAGTTTCTGAACCTCCGGGAGGACCGGGTACTGCGGCTCGTTGCGCGTCTGGCCCGGAATCCATGTCGGGCGGTACCGAAAGTCGATCGTCGGTTCCAGGCCCAGGAGGGCCACGAGGTCGATCGAGGCCCGCACGTCCGCAGGGAGGCGGCTGAGCATGAACGGGAGGATGTCGGCACCGCGCGAATAGCCGATGATCACCACCCGGTCGCACTTCCACGCCGTCTTGTAGAAGCGAATGACGCGCTCGAGCGCGCACGCCGATTCTTCCGGAGAGCGCCTGACGCGGTAGTAGTCGGGCGTGAGAAAACCGACCACCGGGAGGCCGGCGTCACGAAAACGGTTGGTGACGCGGATGTCGATGCGGCGCCAGCCGCCGTCGCCCGTGAGCATGACGACGAGGCGATGGTGCTGCGCGGTGATGTGCTTGGCGTGGCGCTCGACGACGGGGATGCCTGCGACGTCCGCGCGGCTTCCGCAGCGCTCCTCGAGAGCGGCGGCGTCGAGCGACGACGCTCCGAGTAGCAGCGCCAGGGCGAGGGCTCGCCTCACGGCAGCGCCTCGATGATGAGGCGGCCGAGTGCTTCGTACCCGCCGTCGAAGTGATGCGCGCCCTTCAGCGTGACCACTTTCACGTGCGGCAAGGCCAGCCCGTTGCAGAGCGATTCGCTGTCGTCCTCGCCCCAGACGCAGATTGTCCTGGCGGCGATCTTCTCGAGATCGGGCCGCACGGCGATGCCGCGTTTCGAGTCCTTCATCCAATCCATCACGTGAAACTCGAACTCGGCGTTCGGGCTCGGTGACAGCAGGGCCATGAGGCGGATTTTCGATTGCGTCGCCGGCGCCAGGCGACTGGCCATGGCCGGAAGGACGTCGGCACCGCGCGAGTAGCCGACCAGAACGACTCGCGACTTCTGCCACCGGCCGAGGTAGGTGTCGATGATGCTCTGCAGGTCTCGAGCGGCGCCTTCCGGCGTGCGCTTCGTCCAGAAGTACTGGAGCGAGTTGAGGCCTACGACCGGCATTCCCTGGTCGGCGAGTGTGCGCGCGATCGATTTGTCGATGTTCGCCCATCCGCCGTCGCCGGAGATCATCACGACGAAGGTGTCGGAGGCGGGTTGTGACTGCGCAGCCGGGACTTCGACCAGCGGCAGCTCGCCGGCGATTGCAGCTGTTGCCGCGAGAAAGATCAGAATCAGGAGAACTCGCTTCATAGGTCGGCCGTGTACAACAGCGTGGGCATGAGCAGTCATCCCCGATGTGCGCCTCGTGACAAAACCGTGTGCGGTTCCGCTACTTCGCAAACACGCCGCGCAAGCCTCCGGAGATCAGCGTGGCGAGGTTCGTGAGGATGCGTGGAAGGGCCAGGCCTCCGGGGGAGGCGATGTAGATCGGTTGCCACACCGGATCGAATTTGTCCTTGTATTGCCGCAGGCCCTGAAAGTTGTAGAAGTTCTCGCCGAACCGATACGCCAGCGCGCCGACGCGCGTCCAGAGCGGCGCGATGGCGCGACTGGGCAGGCCGGCCAGCGGGGCCATGCCCAGGTTGAACCAGCTGTAGCCCTGCTCGCGTCCCCAGAGCATCAGCTGCACGAACATGTAGTCCATGACACCGTTCGGCGCGTCGGTCGCGTGTCGCATCAGATCGACAGAGAGCTCTTCTTTCTCCGCCGAAGTCCAGAGGTTCGCGAAGGCGACGATGCGCTCCTCACGCCTGACCACTGCAACCGGGAAGCGTCGGACGTAATCCTCGGCGAAAAAGCCGAGGGAGAACCCTTTCTCGCGGGTCCGTATCTCGGTGAGCCAGGAGTCGGAGATCGCCCGCAGCTCGGGGATGATGTCTGGCACACGCTCTCGAGGCACCAGGTCGAACGAGCAGTGTTCTTCCTCGACACGGCTGACCATCTTGCGCATCCACTTGCGGCTGCCGCCCGAGAGCGAAAAGTCGCTCAGACCGACGCGTGCCTCCTCCCCGATCTTCAGCAGCGTCAGCCCTACGTCGAGGTAGAGGTGCAGGTTCGATCGCTGGACCTGATAGAACACCGGCCAGCCGGCGTGAACGTCGCAGATTTCCCGGAATCTCCAGATCAGATCGGGCTTCTCCTCTTCGGCGCCGACCGGGTCACCCATGGAGATCCAGCTGCGTCCCTCGACGCCGTACATGATGAAGGCCCCGCCGCTGTCGCTGAATAGCAGTGATTTGTCGCCGAGCAGGACCAGATTCGACTGGCTGTTCGTGTCGCTTGCTGTGACGGCAGCCGCGCGATCGAGATCTTCGGTTCGCGGAATTTCCTGCTGCGGCGTGGCAGGGCGAAGAAGCCGCCGGATGGCGAACATCAGCAGGAGTCCGACCACCCCGACGGCCGCGCGGAGGAACCGCGGCGCATCGCTGCGGAACTGGAACCGCCACCACAGATCGTGCGAGTAGTCGACGTGCTTGTAGCTGAAAAAACCCAGCCATGCCGACGAGATCAGCACGAGGGCGATGGCGACGATCCATCCCGGGCCGAAGGTCTCGTTGAGGAACGATCCCTTGCGGTAGAAGTGCCGCCGGGAGCTGACCAACCCGAAGAGCATGATCCCGAGAATCGCCGACTCTTCGTAGTCGAAGCCTTTGAACAACTGGAAGACGATCGACGCGCTGAGAACGATGACGGTGAGTTGATAGGCGGCATCGAGGCGCCGCTGCAGACCGCGCGCGAGCACGAGGAGCGCCGCACCGGCGATGCTGCCGAGAAAGTGCGACAGCTCCACCACCGGCAGGGGGACGAACAGCCGCTGCCATTCTCTCCGTACGGCCAGCGTCGGCGTGGCGCCGGAAAAGAGGAGAACCGCCCCGCCGACGAAGGTCGCGAAGGCGAGCAACTGCGGCGCGATGCCCGGCGCCCAGCGCCCGAACACTTTCGCCACCCGCGCCACGCCCTCGCGCTTTTCGATGATCTCGTGCGCCGCGAGCAGCGCTGTCGCTGCGATCAGCGGGAAGAGGTAGTAGACCGCCCGAAACGCCACGAGCGATCCCAGGATCGCCGAGGCGGCGTAGTACGGTGCCAGAAAGATCAGGATGATCGCTTCGAACACGCCCAGTCCGCCGGGGAGGTTCGACGCCACGCCGGCGATCTGGGCCAGGAGAAAGATCCCGACGAAGTGGACAAAACCCGTCGGCAGCTCGTCCGGCAGGAGGATGTAGAGAACGGCCGCGGCCAGAATCCAGTCGGCCGCCGAGACCAGAATCTGCGCGACCAGCAGCCGCGGCGCCGGCAGCTCGAACTCCCACTGCCGGATGCGCACCGGCTCGTTGCGCACGATCGCCCACGTCAGATATGCCAGCGCCGGAAGAAGCAGAACGAACCCGAGAAGCTGGATCGAGTTGAACGGCAGATGGATGGCCTGCGGCACGTGCGGCGGCGCGAAGATGAATAGCGACCCGCCCAGAAGAACGAAACCGAGCCAGAACGTGATCGTGTAGAACGCGATCACTCTGGCGATGTCGACGGCACTCAGCCGCCAGGCGCTGTAAAGCCGGTAGCGCAGCGAGCCGCCCACGATCCCCGACAGGCCGACGTTGTTGTTGAAGGCGTAGCCGATGAACGAGGCCAGAGCGATCCGGCGGTACGGCAGAGGGTGCTTGATGTACTGGAAGGCGAGTACGTCGTAGCCGGTCATCAGGAAATACCCGACCAGCGTCAGAACGACCGACAGGATGACCTGGATTGGCGGCAGCGACTCGACGTACAGCATCACGTCGCGCCAGCGGTAATGGGCAAGGGTGTTCTGCAGAACCCGGAGGGCGACCGCGAAGATCGCGATCATCAGCAGCGGGCGGACAAACGGCCACAGCCGTTTCGCGCGGGGCATCCGAGAGCGAATTGTATGCGTCAGCGGGAAAGCAGCGTGTAGCGGGTAGCGTGTTGGGGGAGCGGCAGCCGGCGTGCGGGGAATCGGGTTCCCCTACCCGCTACACGCTACACGCTCTTTTTCACTTCGTCCCGCCACCGGCGTAATAGGTATCAGCGCGCGCCGGATCGACGCGAATGGAGATGTTGCTGGCAGGGATGGGAGGAGCGCCGTCGCGGCGCACCCAGACCACGACGGTGTAGACACCCGGCCCGGCGGAGAAGGGGACGTCGAACGCGAAGCTCTTGTCGGTGGCGACGGTGAAGTCGCCACGGCGGCCGTCGACGTACTCCTCTTTGATCTCGTACAACGAGCCGTCGGAGCGCCGCTCGTAGTATCTCCGGAGCTGCGGCAGGTAGTCACGGCGGTTTCCGGGAAGGTTGTAGCTGTTGCGGAGGTTGGCCTCGGCCACGGTCATGGGGCGCGGCAGCGGTTCGTGATAGACGCTGATCGCCTCGACGTGGTAGCCGTTCACCGGCGTACCGGCGGCGGTGGCGCGTTCGGTGAGCGCCGCCACGCGTGGCAGCGGCCATTTCCAGTTGACGTAGCGGCGGACGAACTCCTGCGTGATCCTGAACTCGCCCCCTTCCCAGGCCAGGCCGATGCCGACGTGTGTGGCATTCGGGTCGAGGATGGTCCGGCGATGGCCGTCGAGCGGAGCTGTCTCGCGCATCATGGCCTGCTCGCTCCGGACGATCATTTCGTACAGGGCGCGGTCGGAAAAACGATAGTTAGCCGACCAGGCCGCCGCGTTCTCGCCCACGCCGTCGTTTCCGCCGGCAAACGAATAGCGCATGTACGGCGGCAGACCGTCGAGCGTGAAATGGCCCGAGGTCCGGTTGCGAATCTGCTCGCGGCAGTAGTTGTCGGCAATGATCGATGATTCGGGATCGAGCTCCAGCGGGCGGAGGCCGTTCTCGGTGCGATCGCGATTGATGATTCGGAGGAACTCGTGGCGCAGCGTGATGCGCGTCTCGTCGACCGGACCTTCGCCCTGCGCCAGCGGAGAGGCCAGCAGCACCGCGGAAGCCGCGACGAGGCTGAAGAGCAGGCGTTTCATGGGCGTGACGCGATTGTAATCCGTGAGTCGCTCAGTTGCTCAGTTCCTCAGTTGTCCCGCGGCAACCAACTGAGCAACTGAGTAACTGAGCAACTGAGTAACTGAGTCCCTCATCTCAACGGCAACTCGATCTCGATCTTCAGCCCTGGATTCAGGTTCTCGGCGTGGACGTGACCGCCATGCTCCTCGATGGCCTTGCGCGCGATGGCGAGGCCGAGGCCGGTGCCTGTGGACTTGGTCGAGAAGTAGGGGTCGAAGATCTTCGGCAGCAGCTCGGCCGGAACGCCTGGGCCGTCATCCTCGACGGTGATCAGGACCTTGGAATCGACGCTGGAGCTGCCGAGGCGCACGCGCCCTGCCGGCGCGGCCTGCATCGCGTTCTCGATGAGGTTTGCGATCGCACCGCGGAGGAGGCGGGCATCGCCGGAATACCGTTCCGGGGTGGACGCGCCGATGTCGGCGTGGAAGTCGACGCCGCGCTCGCGGCCGGAGGAGTAATCGGCAGCGATGTCGTTCAGGAGATGTTTGAGGTCGAGCGGTTTCGGCGCGATCTGCCGGAGGGAGGCATAGTCGCTGAACTCGCGCGACGTCTCGCGCAGCGTCACCACCTGCCGGAGGATGTTCTCGACGGCCGTGCGCACGACCTGCGGCAGCGCCGGGTCCTTCCGTTCCGCCACCGCCCGCAGATGCTCCGCGGTCAGCTGGATGGGTGTGAGGGGGTTCTTGATCTCGTGCGCCACCTGCCGCGCCATCTCCCCCCAGGCCTCCAGGCGGTTCGATCTGAGAATCTCGGTCACGTCCTCGGCGATGAACATCTCCTCCTCGCTGTCGGGGAGGGGGACGATGGAGACGCGGTACGTTCGGAGATTGCCGTCCACGTTGATCTCGATCTCCTTCGATTCGCTGCGACCCTTGCGGTGCTCGTCGAGGAACTCGCGGATCTCTTCGAATCGAGGAGCGAACGCCTCGGCTGACGGATGCTCGTCGATGACCAGGAGCTTGCGGGCGGCGAGGTTGGTGGCCGCCACGCGCATCGCTCCGTCGAGCACGACGACTGCGGCAGCGATGTTCTCGAGCAGCGTCTGCAGGCGATCGCGCTCGTGGCGCAGCTCGTCCTGCTGGCGGCGGATCGATTGGGCCATGTCGCGGAAGGTGGAGACCAGCAGGCCGAGGTCGGGATCGCGCGGCACCTCCATCTGCACGTCGAAGTCGCCTCGTGCTACGCCCCGCGCTCCGGCCACGAGGCTCTGCACGGGACGGGTCACGGTGCTGGCGATCCGGAAGGCCACGCCCACCGCGGCGATGGTGATGAAGACGAGCAGCAGGTAGATGTTCGTGGCCAGGTCGTTCACCTGCGACTCGATCTGCCGGGCCTGCACGATGAACGGCAGGGCCAGCGTGTAAGTGCGGCCCGGCCCGAGGTTCATGGGGCTGTAGATCTCGATGAACCGGGAGGTGCCCGACTCGCGCTGGGCGCGGAACAGCTGCTTTCCGCCGAGGACGATGGAGGAGTAGACGTCGCCGGGGAGACGCTCCGATTCGATGTGCGCGGCGAACAGGTCTCGGCGGCTGGAGGCCAGCAGCGTCTCCCCGCGATACAGGTGGAGGTCGTGTCCGATCACGCGCGCCAGCCAGGCGAAGATCTCGTCGTTGAGCACCTGCTCCGGAGGGGCGGAACTGCTCGAGGCCAGGTAGTCCTCGATGACCCGCTGTGCCGCCACCAGGGCGGTCTGTCCGCGATCGACGTACTCGGCGGCGAGGCGGTCGGCGAGATAGGCACGCACGAACAGCATCGACACGATCAACGGCAGGATCACGACTGCGGTGACGTAGAGCGAGGTCCGGGTCCTGAACTCGAGCCCGCGCGGACGGCGAATGAAGGTCACGATGTGCGGAAGCGAGCGAAGAAGAACCACGAGCAGTACCGCGGCGACCGCCCAGATGGCCACGCCGCCGGCGCGCTGAATCTGCTGCCGCGGCGAGGCCACCGGCAAGGGGAAGGCGTACAGCGCGTCTTCCGTCCTGCGCAAGTAGATCGCCGACGACTCGCCCGCCGGCCCGGCGATCCATATGCCGCGGCCGGGACGCAGCTGCGCGAAGTAGGAAACGGGATTCTGCGGCAGGCGGATGCTGGCTCCGTGAACGCTCCCGGCGCGGTCGTAGACGGCCGGTGCGCGCTCGGCATAGAGGCCGGTGGTCACGTCATCGGTTTTCGATCCGAAGAAGTCGCGGTAGATGTCGGCGAACGAGGTTGCGCCGGGATCGGCCGGATTCACCACGTGCACGCTGCCGATGGCGATGGTGGTGCCCCAGGCCGTGAGGTCGAAGTCGTGATGCAGCAGCTCGCGCGTGAGTGAACCGACCTGCAGCACTTCCCGCCCGCTGCTGCTGCGCTCCGAGAACTGTGGCAGGCCGACGCCGAAACGGCTGATGGCGTTTCCCGTGAACTCGTCGCTGATGGTGATGACGGCAGGGACGCGCCACTTCGACAGATCGGAGCGCAGCCACAGTGCGTAGGCGAGATCGTCGAGATTCATCCGCCGGTAGTCGTCCGGCAGGATCGTGCTCAGATCGGTCCGCGTGAACTCGCTGGCCAGGGTGTCTTCGATCATCGAGCGGAGCTGGCCGGCCTCGCCCGTGACCAGCGGCGCGTACGTGTCGGCGACGAACTGCTGGGCGCGCACCCGCTCGAACATCTGGATGGGAAAGAAAACCACCGCGACCACCAGCAGCATGTACACGGCCGCCCGCAGCCAGGGCTCCCTGGTGATGCCGCAGATGCCGATTCCGGCCAGCGAGCCGAACGCGATCCAGAGAAAGGCCGTCCCGGCCGGGCTGCCGTCCATGTAGCCGATCAGCAGCACAGGAACGAACGCCGCGGCAACGGCGAGCAGCGAAGCATTGCGCCCCCCCGGATGCACCGTGAGCTTCAACATCACAAATGAGAAGAACAGCAGCCCGGCCAGGAGAAACGCCTGCGCCGTCGACGCCGGAACGATGTGGTCGGGGATCGAAGAGATCCGGGAGTTGTCGATCAGGTTGTTCGTCAGCTGGAGAAAGCCCCACGACCCCAGCACGACGAGCGCCGTGCGGACGGCGATGGGAAGCCTTTCCAGTGGGCGTGTGAGAAGGAAGGCAATGGCCAGCAGTGCCGTGCCGGTAGCCAGCAGGTCGAACGGCGACTTGCTGAATGCGCCGAGAATTTTCGAGCCGTAGATGTCGAAGTGAAAAATGCGGAGCGGGTCGTCTGCTGCGCGGATCCCCAGCAGGGCGATGCGCGCCACGACTACCAGCGCGACGGCGGTTGACGCGCGAACAGAAGCGGGCAGCGTGCGGCGCGGAATCAACATCGCCAGCTCCGCCAGAGCGGCGATGGCCAGCAGGAGCGCGGCGGCGTTCTCCCCCTCCTCGCCCGTTCGTGCCAGCACGTCGGCGCGCGTGCGCGGCTGCAGATCCACCCACAGCGTGGCGTCGTCATGCTTCTCGATCATGCGCCGGAAGCTGCCCGGCTCCTGGCGCAGAAATCCTCCGTGAAAGATCGCCGAGAGGGTCCAGGCATCGGCCGGATGAAGCAGTGAGGAGGCCGACGGGATATTGGTGACCCGAGCGAACGTCTCCACCGTCCCGCCGCTGTGCAGTGGCCGCGTGCGGATGATGTAGAGGTCGGTGGCGTCGAACTGATAGCTCCGCAGATCGCCGGCCCGAAGGTCCTCGCCCCACCACGCGAGGGGTTCCCGGTTTGCGTCGAGGATGCGCGATCCGCGGCCCGCCACGGTCGCCGCCGCCACCGCGGAGAACATCGCTTCGGGCCTGAGCGTCGGATGAGCGTCCACCCACCGCGCCAGACGGATCGCGCTTGCGTCCAGTTGCTGCTCCGTCGCGGAGATCTGATCCTGGATTCGCCGGACGTCAGAAGCCGTGTGCTCGGCAGAGCGGGCCTCGAACGAGCGGGAAATGTCGTACAGGCGCCACGCCGTCGCCGCGTCGACGCTGGCCACGAGCAGCAGCAACACCGCCGCGATCCGTGCATGCACCTGCCGCGTGGCAACCAGAGCCAGGGCGGCCGCAGCGGCTACTCCGATCGCGGCGGCGTGCGGTGGCACCTTCCAGTCAGGGAAGATGCTCGCGACGGTCGAAAAAACGCGAATCGCCGTCGCAACGGCGACGGCGATCCATGCGATTTTCTCTCGGTGCATGCGTCTGGCGCGCCGCGGGCGGCGCTCTCATCTCATCCCGGAGCGCTCGTTACTTGCTGCCGGAAGTCACGGACAACAGCGTATAGCGGTCGCCGCCTTTCGAGCGCAGCGTGATGTACAGGTCGCGCGCCTGCGCCTTGCCGCCGACCACGATCGTCCATCGCGCCTGAATGTGATACTGCCCCTCGCTGCTGTTCTTGCCGACGTTCACCTGCTCGAAACCGGTCGGTTTCACTCGGTTGAACAAACCATCCAGAAGGTACTGCGCCTGATCGCGGCCGAAGGGACCGCTCTGGTCAGCGAGGCCGGGGAACTGCAGGACGACCTTGTCGTTGTCGCCCAGGCCGGCAATGATCGCCTGCGCGTCACCGCTGCCGAAGCCGCGGTTGAGATTGCCGAGTGCCTGGTCGAGGTCTCGGTACTGAGCCGAGGCCACGAGCGGCACGAACAGCAGTGCCAGCACCATCGCAATTCGCGTCCAGACTTTCATGGTCATCATCTCCATGCTGATATCAACGGCCGTGCGGTTGTCATTATTCTAATCCCGTCAGTGATTTACGTGCACTCCGCGGAGGGCGTTCTGTCCTGACGGGGGGACGGGAAAGCGAGTCCTGAGTCCTGAGCGCTGAGTCCTGAGTGTGTACCGTGACCGCTGCTCGACATTCGATCGCACTCGGCATGCCACTTGGAACGATCACCGGGTCACCGGGTCACCGGGTCACGAGGTTACGAGGTCACGAGGCGCTGTAGGAAACCTCGTGACCTCGAAACCTCGTGACCCCGTCACTCAGGACTCAGGACTCGCAGCCCGTGCCGCCCTGCTTCCTCGATGAAGTCGTCCGGGACGGGTGCTCGGACGACGAGCGGCGCATTGCTCGCAGGATGGGTCAAAGTGAGCTCGGCGGCATGGAGCATTGGCCGCTGCTCGCTCCGTTCGCCATAGAGCCAGTCGCCGATGAGGGGGTGTCCGATGGCGGAGAGGTGAACTCGGATCTGATGTGTCCGCCCCGTCTCCAGCACGATCGAGAGCAGCGACGCGCTGGCGGCGGCCGCGAGTGGCTCGACATGCGTCACGCAGCGGCGTCCACCATCGCCGATCCCGAACTTGATCGCCCCAATGCGGACGATCGGCGCGTCGATCGTCTGCTTCTGGGCGAGCTCCCCGGTGCAGAGGGCGAGATACCGTTTCCGGATTCGCTTTTTCTCGAACTGGCGCGTGAGCCTGACGTTCATCTCCGACCGCTTGGAGAAGAAGATCACCCCGCTCGTTCCGCGGTCGAGGCGCTGGAGGAGGTAGACCGGTTTGCCGACATGCTCGCTGACGATGTCGAGCAGGATCCTCTCGTCCGGATCGTAACCACGCTGGACGACCATCTGCGCGGGCTTATTCACGAAGATGAGGTAGTCGTCTTCAAAGAGGATGTCGGGCACGGGAGAACGGAGTTTAGCGGACCGCAGACCGCGGACCGC
>JADGOA010000343.1 GCA_017883215.1 Thermoanaerobaculia bacterium
AGCAGACTGACGAGCGCCATCGGTACCCCGCAGATGAACGACTCTAGCTCGGCCAGGTCGTCGTAGGCCTCCTCGGGATCTGTGTCGAGGATGGCCAGGTTCTGGAGCGCCCGAAGCCGCTCCGGCTCGTCAGGCGGCTCCGGCGCCGGCGTGTAACCGCGGCGCGTTCGGTCAGAGACGGTCACGGCAAAAACTTTCGCAGGACTTCCTGAAGCTCTTCCGGCCGCAGCGGCTTCGACAGATATGCGTCCGCCTGGAACGTCTTCATCGCCTCATATTTGTAGCGCGCATCGGTGTAGAGAGATGTCATGACGATGACACGCGCCCCCGCCGTATCCGGGTCTTCCTTGATGCGCAGACCCATCTCCCGTCCATCGAGCTTCGGCATCAATGCATCCGTCACCACGATGTCGGGGCGGTACTGCTTCGCCACCGCGATTCCTTCGAAACCGTTACGGGCCACCACTACGCTCACGCCCAGTTGCTGGACGGCGCGTACGGCCACGGCGCGGATCTCGTCTTCGTCGTCGACCACGAGAACGAGCGGGCGGGTCAGCGATTCGGCGGGAGGATTCGTGAACGTGAATTTCGCCCGTTCGTTCCGTTTCCGTTCCCACATTTCCGGAGGCGCATCCGTCCAGAACTGCCGCTTCACCGAGAGCGAGGCACTGCAGAAGCACTGGCCGCACTCCGGACAGCGGATCGTCCGGTCTTTGTAAAGGCAGTCGCACCACCGCTCGGTGAGCGCGTCGTACGATGCCGAGCACTGCGGACAATGGAAGATGTAGCGGACAGCGGTTTCCATAGAAATGTCCGGTATAACGAGCGTTGTGTGGAGCATATGCCTCGAAAGCGGGTGGCTAGTAGTGGGTAGCGAGTCCTGGCACGTTCGCGCGTTGCCACGCCGGGTTGCCCTGCTCGCCACTCGCTTCCCAAGGGCACACCTCCTGGTCAGTGACAGTGATCAGTGATCAGTGATCAGTGGTCGCGACGGTGCGATTCACCCCCATGCCTTCCGCCCCGGACTCGGGATAGAGTTGAAGAGCGCGGATGCGGAACGGTTCCGCATCTTCTGAGGGCATGGGGCATGAGGCATGGTGCATGGCATGAGTAATTGACGCGCCGACGGCCGGCCTGCTCATGCCCCATGACTCATGCCCCGTCAAGGCATGCGAGACGAAATCACACGCTTCACGCCGATCGCTTTTCCGCACGACGACCGCCGGGTCGCGCCGCGCATCGAGTACAGCGACCGCATTCAGTCGCTCAACATCGACGCTGCCGCGCTGGCCTCCGCGCTCCGCAACTCCATCCGGGGAGAGGTGCGGTTCGACGATGGTGCGCGGGCGCTGTATGCGACGGACGCCTCGAATTACCGCCAGGTACCGATCGGCGTCGTCATTCCGCGCGATGCCGATGACGTCTACACCACGGTCGAGCTGGCGCGGGAGTTCGGCGCGCCGATTCTTGCCCGGGGCAGCGGTACGAGCCTGGCCGGCCAGTGCTGCAACGTCGCCGTCGTTCTCGACTTCTCGAAATACATGCACCATCTCGTGGAGCTCGATGCCGCGGCAAGATTCGCGCGCGTGCAGCCCGGCATGGTCCTCGACGATCTTCGCGAGGCCGCCGAGAAATACAACCTGACGTTCGGGCCTGATCCCGCAACGCACGCCTACTGCACGGTCGGCGGAATGATCGGCAACAACTCCTGCGGCGTGCACGGGTTGATGGCCGGGAAGACCGACGACAACATCGAAGAGCTCGACATCCTCACCTACGACGGGTACCGCATGCGCGTCGGCCCTACGTCTGCCGAGCAGCTCGAGGCCGTCATTCGCGAGGGAGGGCGGCGCGGCGAGATCTACGCGGGCATGAAACGCATTCGCGACAAGTACGCGGACCTCATCCGCGAGAAATATCCAAAGATCCCGCGGCGCGTCTCCGGCTACAACCTTCCTGACCTTCTGCCGGAGAACGGATTCAACGTCGCCAGGGCGCTGGTCGGCAGCGAGAGCACCTGCGTCGTCATCCTGGAGGCGAAGTGCCGACTCGTCTACTCGCCGCCACAGCGCACGCTCGTGGTACTCGGATACGACGACATCTACCTGGCTGCCGACGACGTGCCTTGGCTGCTCGACTACGAGCCCATCGGCCTGGAGGGCTTCGACGATTATCTCGTCGGCGACGCGCAATCAAAGAACCTCAACCCACAGGGCATCGCCCTGCTGCCGGATGGCAAGGGATGGCTGCTCGTCGAGTTCGGCGGCGATTCGCGCGACGAAGCGAATGCGACCGCGCAGAAGCTGATCGCCGGTGTGAAGAAGCGAGGACACGCCCGTGCGGCCATGTACGACGACGCCAAACGCCAGCGCCTCGTCTGGGCCGTACGCGAATCCGGACTGGGCGCGACCGCCTACGTGCCGAACAAGTTTCGCACCTGGGAAGGGTGGGAGGACTCCGCCGTCGAGCCGGCGCAGCTCGGCAGTTATCTGCGCGACCTGCGGAAGCTGTTCGAAAAGTACGGTTACCGCGGCGATCTGTATGGCCACTTCGGCCAGGCGTGCGTCCACACCCGCAACGATTTCGATCTTGAATCCGCGGGCGGCATCGCCAAATACCGCGCCTACGTCGACGAGGCGGCCGATCTTTGCGTGAAGTACGGGGGCTCGCTTTCCGGCGAGCACGGCGACGGTCAGTCGCGCGGCGAACTGCTCGCGAAGATGTTCGGCGAAGAGCTCGTCGGCGCGTTCCGGGAGTTCAAATCGGTGTGGGACCCCGATTGGAAGATGAACCCCGGCAAGGTCGTGTCACCGTACCACCCCACCGAGAATCTCCGCCTGGGGGCGGACTACAGCCCCTGGTCCCCGTCCACGCACTTCCAGTTCCCGACCGACGAGGGGCGATTCGACCGGGCCATCCTGCGCTGCGTCGGAGTGGGCCGCTGCCGCCGCCTCGACGGCGGCACGATGTGTCCGAGCTACCAGGCCACGCTCGAGGAAGAGCACTCCACGCGCGGCCGCGCCCGGCTGTTGTTCGAGATGTTCCAGGGCGAGGTCATTGCGGACAGCTGGAGCAACCAGGCAGTCAAGGACTCGCTCGACCTCTGCCTCTCCTGCAAAGGCTGCAAGGGCGATTGTCCCGTGAACGTCGACATGGCGACGTACAAAGCGGAGTTTCTGGCGCACTACTACCAGGGGAAGTTGAGGCCTCTGGGTGCGTACACGATGGGGTGGATTCACATCTGGTCGCGATTCGCCTCACTCGCCCCGGGTGTGGCGAATCTGCTCCTGGCGCTCCCGGTGACGAAGAAGATCTCCAGCATCGCCGAGGAGCGGGAGATGCCCCGGTACGCCGCCGAGAGCTTCGTCGAGAAGTTTCGCCGGCGGGTGCGCGGGCATTCGGAGTCGCGCGAGCCTCATCGCCGCGTTCTGCTCTGGCCCGATACGTTCAACAACTTCTTCCACCCCGAGACGCTGCACGCCGCTGTGGAGGTCCTCGAAGCGGCCGGCTATCACGTCACGATTCCGCACAAACAGCTCTGCTGCGGCCGTCCGCTGTACGACTGGGGTTTCCTCGGTATGGCCAGGCGACAGCTGCGCGAGATCCTCGACGTGCTTCGGCCGGAGCTGAGCGAAGGCATCGCCATCGTCGGACTGGAGCCGAGCTGCGTGTCCGTGTTCCGGGACGAGCTCCCGAACCTCTTCCCTAACGACGCCGACGCAAAACGGCTCGCGGCAGCGGCGATGACGCTGAGCGAGTTCATTGAGCACGAGGGGGAGCGCTTCAAGATCCCGCAGCTGCGCCGCAAGGCCATCGTTCAGGCTCACTGCCATCACAACGCCATCATGAAGTTCGAGGCGGAGGAGTCGGTCCTGGAGAAGATCGGCCTCGACGTCGACCATCCCGACTCTGGCTGCTGCGGCATGGCCGGCGCATTCGGTTTCGAAGAGAAGAACTACGACATCTCGATGCGGATCGGCGACCGCGTGCTTCTGCCGGCCATCCGCGGTGCCGCCCCCGACACACTGATCATCGC
>JADGOA010000344.1 GCA_017883215.1 Thermoanaerobaculia bacterium
ATCAGGTCGAGCGCTTCCTCTTCCCGCTTCCGGTGCGCAAGATCCCGGGAGTCGGCAAAGCGACCGAAAAGATTCTCACCGAGATGGGCGTCGCCACGGTCGGCGACCTGCAGAGGTACAGCGATGAGGAGCTCGTGGCGCGCTTTGGTAAGTGGGGAACGCGGTTGTGGGAGCTGGCACGCGGCGTCGACGAGTCGCCCGTCGTGCCATCGCGGAAACGGAAGTCATGGTCGAGCGAAAACACATTCCCTCGCGATATCACTCTCGAGGAGGTGGCCGATCACCTTCGCAAGGAATCGCACGCTCTGTGGGAGTCGCTGGACAAGCGCTCGCTGCGAGGACGAACCGTCACGGTGAAGCTCCGCACGGGAGACTTCCGGACGGCCACGCGCCAGCTCACTCCCGATTCGCTTCCCACCAGCGGCGACGAGCTCGCCGCGATCGCCCTCGAGCTGCTCGTTCGCTTCCCGTTTTCGGAGAAGGCCCGTTATCGCCTGGCCGGTGTTGGCGTGTCGAACTTCCTGGACGAGGATGACGAGGCGCAGCCACAGCCGGCGCTCTTCTCCGGTGCCGGCGAGTAGCAGTCTGCGCGCCAGAAGAAACAATGTGGAGAGCGGACATTCCTGTCCGCTGCGGACGGACATTCGTGTCCGTCCGCTGGGCGGGCGCTCATCGCCGATTGTCGCTTGCCGGCGGCCACGCTGTTCGGGAGCCGCCGGACAGGAATGTCCGGTGGCTGCGGACAAGAATGTCCGCTCTCCACTGCCGATTAGAATGTCCGCTCCTCCTACCCGCTACCCGCTACATACTCCCGGTGACATCCACCGTTCACCCCCTCTCCGTCCATCCCGTACAATGCGCGCCACTTTCATCCAAGAGGTGCACATGAACGTTCAACCCATCACCGTTGCGCAGTACGGAATCGGCCCGATCGGAGCGGAGATTGCCCGCGTCCTCCTCATGAAGCCGTGGGTCAAGGTCGTCGCCGCCGTCGACGTGGATCCGAGCAAGATCGGCAAAGATCTCGGCGACGTCATCGGTCTCGGCCGCCAGGTCGGCATCAAAGTCACTCCGACCCTCGATGTCAAAGCAGACGTCGTTTGCCATTCCACCGGCTCACGGCTGCGAGACGTTGCCGGCCAGCTGAAAGACCTCCTCGGCCGCGGCAGCCACGTCGTCTCTACCTGCGAGGAGCTTTCGTTCCCGCTCGACGAGGGAATTCGCGAAGAGCTCCAGCAGCTCGCGCGCGCCAGGAACGTGACCCTCATCGGCACCGGCGTGAACCCCGGCTTCGTCATGGACAAGCTGCCCCTGACCGCGACGGCGGTCTGCCAGCAGATCGAGTCGGTGCAGATCATTCGCATTCAAAACGCCTCCACTCGGCGCGAGCCGCTCCAGCGCAAGGTCGGCGCCGGAATGACGCCGCAGGAGTTCCGCGCTGCCGTCGACGCCGGCAAGATCAAGCACATGGGTCTGCGCGAGTCGCTGATGATGGTCGGCAACGGCCTGGGCGTCGAATTCGACAGCGTCAGCGACGAAAAGATCGAGCCCATCGTCGCGGAGCGTGAAGTGGTCACGCAGTACCTCAAGGTCGCGCCGGGACAGGTCGCAGGCGTTCACCAGACCATCTACGGCAAGGGCCGCATCAACGTGAGCCTCGAGCTCCGGATGTACGTCGGAGCCGAGGACATCGCAGCCGACAAGGTGATCATCAAGGGCGTGCCGGACATCGAGCTGACCGTCAAGGGCGGCATCCACGGCGACCGGGCCACGGCCGCCATGGTCGTCAACTGCATTCCGCGCGTGATGAACGCTCGCCACGGCGTGCTCACGATGGACGACATCCCCATCAGCTATCGGTGATCCGTAACGCGGGTCTCGAACGGAAACCGTGATTTCGGGGTGACCGTGCTGGCCTGAATACACCATTGTCGTGGAAGTGTAGAATTGCACCATGGCACTCAATATCAAGAATCGTGAAGTCGAGCGCCTCGCGTCCGAGATCGCAAAGCGAACCGGAGAAAGCAAGACCGAGGCGGTCCGTAAAGCTCTGGAGGAGCGGCGGCAACGCCTGGTTTTCAGGACGAAAGGCAAGACGCAGGCGGACCTGATCGCGTTTCTCGAGCGCGAGATATGGAGTCAGGTGCCCAAGTCGCTCCAGGGACGGCGCCTCAGCCGGAAACGGAAGGAAACCATACTGGGATATGGCCGGGAGGGCGTGTGATCGTCGACGCCTCTGCGATCGTCGCCATCCTTTTCAGGGAGCCAGGTCACCAGTCCCTCATCGACTCGCTGGTTCGGAATGCTCCGGCCGGCATCGCGGCTCCAACACTGCTGGAGGTCGGCATCGTGGCGTCCGCCCGGCTCAAGCATGATGCCAGCAGCCTGGTCCGCAACCTTCTGAGGGAGCTCGAGGTCGAGGTCGTGCCGTTTGGCGAGGAGCACGCAGGTACGGCTCATTCGGCGTGGCTTCGCTACGGCAAAGGACGTCACCCAGCAGCTCTGAATTTCGGCGACTGCATCTCCTACGCTGTTGCCAAACGAACTGGCTCGACTCTCCTGTATGTGGGATCGGATTTCGACAAGACCGACATCGAACCGGCTTGATCCTGCCGCGCCCTGGACACTGAACTACAACGCACAAACGGCGGCCTCACGGCCGCCGCCAAGTACTACTCGTCACTCGCCGCCGTGCTCACCCGCGGTAGCGGACGTCGATGACCTTCCGCACGACGTCCTTGGCGACGCCAGGGAGGTTCTGGACGCGCGTCAGCACGTCGTTGAACGCGTGCGACTCGCCGCCGTGCTTGAAGCACTCGGCGCAGCGCGGAAGCTGTGAGAAGTCACGGCGCTCGAAAGCGGCCTGCATCTCGGCCATACGGTCGCTTTCGAGGATCTCGCGCAGCGATTGCGTCTTCAGGTCGCCGAGGATCTGCTCGCCGTGGGCGTCGTAACAGCAGTGTGTGACCCGGCCGTCGGCAAAGACGACGACCCAGGTGAAGAAGGCGCCCTGCACGCAGCCGTAGAACTTGCCGTGAAGGTCGGTCTCTTCGTTGACGTCGAGCGCTTCGCACGTCTTCTCGATGACACGCGCGTTCCGGTAATGCTTCAGATCGAAGACGCGCTTGAAGTCGTCGATCGTTTCGCCAAGCGTCAGCCGCGAGCGCATCTTCTGAATCTCGATGCGCATCGGATGGCCCTTCGCCTGGGCCAGGAACTGGCGCGTCAGGTCGACCAGGCGTTCGAAATCGCCGCCGGTCCGAAGCTGCGGGTAGACCTCAGGATTGATCGAGTCGACACAGATGCGCAGTCTCTTGAGCGGAGAGGCCAGAAGCTTTGCACCGATCTCCGGCGTCAGAACAAGCCCGTTCGTGCTCAGGCTCGCCTCCGGGAAAAGGCGGATGGCATCGTCGACGCGCGAGTAGAGGAGCGGCTCCCCCATCTCGTGCAGCCACTTCAGTTTGAGCCCGAGTCCGTGGATCTCGCTCTCGGCCTTCTCGACCAGCGGCCACGGCATGTCCTCGTATGGCCGGCGCAGCACCGGCAGCGGGCACATGCCGCAGCGAAGATTGCACTTGGAGGTCAGCTCCAGGCCGACCTTGATGCGTCTGGGGTTGAGTTTCGTCACGCGACCGGAATCCTAACGCGATCCAGAATGCATTTCGCAGCGGATTCATTCTGCCTCCGTCGTGATTCAGGATGACGGGGCAACGCCCCCGCCTACGCCTCCAGCAGACGCTCGAATACTCTCGCGTACTCGCTCCACGAATACCGCGACGCCGCTTCCCGGGCGGCAGTGTCCATGACGCCGCGATCGTCACGCGCAAAAAATCGATCGATGGCACCCCCCAGCGCGCCGGCATCGTCCGGCGGTACGAGATATCCGTTCTTCCCCTCTTCGATGATCTCCGGCAGCCCGCCGACCGTCGTGGCGATCACCGGCCGCGCAAAGTGAAATGCGGTCAGCGCAACGCCGCTCTGCGCTTCGATCCGGTAAGGCGCGAGCACGACATCGGCGGCCGCGAAGTACG
>JADGOA010000345.1 GCA_017883215.1 Thermoanaerobaculia bacterium
GAGTGATGTCCAGCCGAAAGCGCCTCATCGTCTTCCTTCCCTTCCTGCTCCTCTGTGCGTGCGCGAAGAGTGAGCGGATGTCGACTGCGGACCTGGTGAAGCAGGTCGCAGGCGAGGCCCGGCCGAAGATGCGCGTGGAGGTCGTGATCCGCGCCTCGGCAGACCAGGCCACTCCCGAAGATCAGGCGCTCCTTCGCTCGATCGAAGATGCCGTCGAGCGGAAGAACGTCGGCCGGCTGGTGTCGTCCGGCACGCAGCCCGGGCAACTGTTCCTCATCGTCGAAGTCGAGAACACTGCCGACGCGACCACGACTCTCCGCTCGATCCTGAAGGCCGCCGGCGTCCGCAATCGATCGTCGTTCAAGGTGATCCAGCCGGAGTGATCTCCGCGCGTGACGACTGGGCCGGAAGTTTTCCGCGCCACCGAGCAGGCCGTGGCCGCCTTCACGCTCGTTCGGCAGAGATCTGGCCGGGGCGCTTCCGAAGTAGCAGCAGCGATACCACCAGCACGAACACCAGAACGGTCAGGATCGAAAGCTCCCACAAGAACCGTTGAAACACTGCGTCTGCCGGTTGCGGAACATGACCGAATTCCGCGGTGATCACGAGGACGCGACGAATGGCCGCGATGATCCCTACGATCAGGAACGGCTCCGGGACGATCGTGTGCTCGCGGAATGAAACCTGGACGGTGTACAGGAGCTCGACGACGAGGAGGATCAGCAGGATCCGGTCGAGCAGCGCAATGATGTTCGCGCCCAGGGTATTGGCCGCCACGTTCTGCGCGAATGCAACGAAGCCGCCGACGAGAAGAACAATGGCGGCAATGGCGAGCAGCAGACCGAGGCCCACGTACACGACATCCTCGACGGCGGTGAATACACGAGCAATCCACGTGCGTATCGGTTGCTTCGACTGGTCTCTCATGCTGCGTCATCCACCAGTGATCTCGAAATCATCCCACCGATGATACGACCTGATCAGGCCCGATGGCGCGGCTCGGCGGTAGGACGTGGCTGCCAACGTCGCGGGGGTTGTGGGTGATTGTCGGAGCGATCGCCTGGCCATCCGCCTTTGAAAATCACATTCGAGGATGAGCCTTGCCTGTGGCTTTGGAACCCTGCCCGCCAAAGACATACGCCACTCCAACGCGCAGCATGAAGGGGTCGCTGACCTTCGAAAGCCCAAAGGCGGGCTCGAGACGCACCGACCAGCGGGGAGAAAGGTCGTACATGAAAACGGGACCGATGTAATGCTGCTCGTCGTTGCGGTAAAAGCCGAATCGCTCGCCATCTCCCAGCGCTCCGATCATCTCGATGCCATAGCCCAGGCGGCTCATGGAAAGCGCCGGTGGGCTGGCCGTCCCGTTCATCCCGGTCATTCCTGCCATCGAGCCACTCATCGAGACCGGTTTCGCGAATACGCCCAATGCGTAGCCGTAGTCGCTTACGCGGGGACCCTGGAGAGGCGTCTCCCGGACGAAATTGAAGGTGGCGCTGAGTCGGTCCCAATCGTGATAGACGATCGCGCGCTGTTCGAAGGTTCGGACCGCGGTCCGGCGCGCGAGCGCCAACGGCTCGGTCAGGTCTTCGGGCCCGAAGCCGGCAACCTCCATTTTGTAGAGCGAGGCGCCGTTGAGATCCTCGTACTCGCCGTAGACGGTCAGGTTCAAAAACCTGTCGTCCTTGAACAGATGAAAGTACGTGTTGACTCGTGCGCCACCGTACGTGGCGGTCATACCGGAAATCTTCTGCCCCTCGGCCATGACGCCGGCCGTCCATCGAGAGGTAATCCCGTACTCGGCCATCAGCATCCCGGTCGCAAAGTTGCTTCCGAACCGCGCCCGCTGGAAATCGGGTAAAGCCATCAACATTACAGAGTGTTTCTCGAGCGGGCGATCGATCGTCGAGAAGTAGGGGGTCATGCTCATCTGAGCCGGCAGCGAACCGGGAAGTATCGCCACGAGCAGCCCGACGAGAATCACTCCCTTCCAGGGCCTGCAATGGAGCTGAGGCGGGGGCATGGTTGACTCCTTTTGCTGGATGCGCCTGCACCAACGATCTGCTTCTGCCCTCGTGGAGAGCGTGAGTCTCGCTTCGTCACTTGCGGAGCAGCTTCGCGATCACGATGACGATCAGGACGATCAGGAGCACTCCGATGATCGTCCAGATCCACGTCGAGCCCGCCATGCCGCCCAATCCGTGCATACCTTGCATAGCGCACCTCCGCGATGACGCTGTGCGGAAATCGCGCCTACTTCTTTTTCGGCGCGCCCATCTTCACACTCGCCGCGGTCTTGCCGTCGGTCGTCAACTTCACGACGACACGGCCGCCGACGGCGAGATCACTTCGTTTCGCGACGTGGCCATCCTGATGCGTCCACGTCGTCCTGGGCGACGTCTCAATCGTCAAATCCTTGCCGTCGGTGGCCTTCATCATGAACGCGTGCTCGCCGTGCAGCATGGTGACGGTTCCCATGTACGTGTGCACGTGGCCCGCGTGCGCAAAGAGCGGCGTAACGGTGGCGGCGAGGAACATCAGGAGTGCAATGAACTTCTTCATGGGGTGGGTCCTTTCAGCGATCATCTGTGTGCTGTGACTGCATCGGGTGCATCGGGGTTTCGTTGCCTCCAGCGAGGAACGCCGCTTCATCCTGCATCTGCTGCCACTCTTCGGGAGTCTTCGGGTTCAACGCTTCCATCCGAGCGAGCTCTCCGCGTGTGACCTTCGGCAGATGACGGACGAAGTGCACGAGCTTCCAGTTGTCGGCGTCGTCGTGACCAGCGGCGTCGCCCCACGCCGGCATCCCGGTGAGCCGCACGCCGTTCCTGATGATCGAGAACAGCTCGCCGTCGGTGAGGTTCTGCGTAATGGCGTTGCGCATGTCGGGAGGTTTCGGATAGAGACCACGGCCGATTTCGGTGTTGCCGCTGCCGTCGTTGCCGTGGCAGGTGGCGCAGTGGTCCGCCCAATGCGCGCGTGCGTCGGCAAGAACATCGGCGGTGAGCGGAACAGGATTGCGCACGCTGCGCATCGCTGCCGGGGTGGCGAGGTGCCGCACGCTTCGGGCGATTTCCGTCTCGAGGAGAGTCGGCTCGCTGCGCGCACTCAGCCCGCGACGGATGATGAGCGCCAGCGCGGTAACGGTCGCGATCGCGGCGATGACGATGACCGCGGTGAGCACTTTTCCGGTGACGTGCCAGTGTCGTTGACCCATGCCAGGCCTCCCATCCGCATCGAGTGCCTCACGTGACTTCATTCAACCCCGCCGCGAAGCCTGATGAGCAGCCGGAGCCGAACATTCGCGATGGAACGGCTGATGCATGCCTGCAGTCAGAGCTTCCGACCCCGATATCGTCCTACCTTTGGAACAGGAGATGAATGATGCGAAACGCTAAGGTACTCCTTGTCGCGGCACTTCTCGTGACCGCTCCCGCGCTCTTCGCGCAGCAGCCGGCAACTGCCAATCCGCCGATGCCGCCGGGACAATCGATGCAGATGCCGATGCAGCAACCCGGCCAGATGCAGCCGATGGATTGTCAGGCGATGATGCAGAAGATGCAGGCGTCCTCGAAGGCGATGGACGACCGGCTGGCCACTCTTGTCGACGACATGAACAAAGCGAAGGGCTCAGCCAAAGTCGATCGGGTGGCTGCCGTGGTCAACGAGATGGTCACGCAGCGCAAACAGATGCGCGACGACATGGCTGCCATGATGCCGCAGATGATGAATCACATGATGCAGCACATGCAGAGCGGCATGATGAGCGGCATGCAGTCGATGGCGAACTGCCCGATGATGAAAGGCGGCAGCCAGGCGTCGCAGCCTGCGGCGCCCGAGCACAAACACTGACACCGACGCACCGATGAGGTTCGTCTGCGCTTCTAATGACACGAGCCAGGCCTGTCATCCCGGGCCGGCGAACGGTGCGGGCGCCGCTGGAGCGGAAGTGACACTGTCATTCCGAGCCGGCGGAACCCCGGAGGGGTGAAGCGCGGCGAGGAATCCCCCGCCACCCCGGGAGTGC
>JADGOA010000346.1 GCA_017883215.1 Thermoanaerobaculia bacterium
AACCCGGGGTCCTTGTCTGAATGCAATTCAGTTTCCGCCTGACGGGACGGCGATCGGCGCTCCCACAGCCACCGGCCTACCGAAGTCCGGCGTGCCGTCCGGCTTCCAGGTGAACGGCTGTGCGCGCGGCGAACGGCGACTGCTGCATCCCTGTCCAGACTCAGCATTGGCATGGTAAAGAATCCAGTCCTCCTTCCCGTCCGGCGATTGGAAGAAGCTGTTGTGGCCGGTGGCGTATGCGTGGGCCTGCGGAGAAAGCCAAAACACCGGCGAGGGACTCTTCTTCCAGGACGCCGAATTCAGTAAGTCGCTTGACGCTGAGGCCGTTAGCATCGCAAGCGAATAGTAGTCGGTCCAGCACCCCCCGGCGGAGTAGACCAGGAAAATGTGATCACCGTGCCGCAGGATCTCGGGTCCCTCATTGACATCGACGTGGATAGGGTTGGTCGGGTCTCCGCCCGGATTCATCTCGGACGCCTCTCGCGGTCTGAGATCCCCGATCTTCTCCCACGGGTACTCTGGCGAGGAGATCCGGACGCGGCGACCCTTTACAGTATGTGGGTCTGAGAGTTCGGCTATATAAAGGTTCTGCGCGCCGTTAACTTCACCTTCCCAACCGGACCAGACCATGTATAGGTGCGAGTCGTTCTCGAATACCGTGGCGTCGATCGCCCAGCGGTCGGAAGAGTCGGCTACCTTGCCCTGCATCTGCCACTCACCATCCAGCGGATCAGCCGCGGGGTTTTCCAATACCCAAATCCGGTGGGACTCGTTTCGTCCGCTATCTGCCGCGACACCGCGGCGACTCGTGAGGCCTTCTCCAGGCTCCGGCCGATGAAGAGATTGAACGAGACGATGGTTTTCAGCAGGTGCCGGCCAGGCATGGTGATGGAGGTGAAGTCGTGCAGTGTGACGACGCTGGGGATGCGCAGAGCGATCGGAACCGTCCCGTGCGGGCCCCACAGCACGCCTTGTCGCGCGATCCGCGGCAGGACGAGCTGCTGCCAGAGAATCCCGTTCGGCGCGCGATCGACGCGGAAGCGGCAACTCTCGATGCCGGTGCGGTCGTGGATCGGCGCGTGCGAGGCGATCAGCGGCGGCGCCCCCGTCGCGAGTCGTCCGGCGATTTCGGCCGTGTGCACGCCGATGCCTGTGCGGTTCCCCACCAGCGGACGGCCGTCAATGATGATTTCGAGCTCTCGCACGTTGTTTACGAGCGAGCAGCGAGTAGCGAGTAGGGGAGCCGCGCTCGTCGCACATGACGGTTCTCCTACTCGCTACCCGCTACTCGTTTCAAAACCTCCAGCGTCTCATCTGCGGCGCGATCCCACCGGAACTGAGCGGCCCGCTCGCGGCCGCGTGTGACCATCGTCTCGCGCAGGGCCCTGTCAGCCAAGAGCGTCCGGAGCTGCGCAGCGAGCTCCGCGGCATTCATCGGATCGAAGTAGAGCGTAGCGTCGCCGCCGATCTCCGGGAGGGACGACGACCTGGCGGCGATCGTCGGCACGCCATGCGCCATCGCTTCCAGCAGCGGGAACCCGAATCCCTCGTAAATCGACGGCATGACGAACACCTCGGCCCTGCGGTATACCGTCGCCAGCCGCGCCGCGTCGAGATAGTCGAGGTGAACGATGCCCGGCCTCCGAAGGCGGTGAACGATGTCCTGCGATTTCCATCCGATCTTTCCGACGACCACGAGCGATCCGTCGTACGTCCCCGAGGCGCGGAGCATTTCGAATGCGTCGAGGAGAGTCCCGAGGTTCTTGCGCGGCTCGATGGTGCTGACGAAGAGAACGTATCGCGACGGGAGTCCGTCTACCGGCGCGCCGGCCGGGTGTGTGACGAGGCCGGAGTGAATGGCGAACACCCGTGCCGGATCGGCCTGGTAGAAGTGGAGGAGATCACGGCGGGTCGACTCCGAGACGCAGACGATCGCGTCGGCGGTGGCGATCTCGCGCTGCATCTCGCGGTGGAGGTTCTCGAGCGTTTCCTTCTGCAGAAGCTCGGGGAAGCGTTTGAACGTCAGATCGTGAACCGTCACCACGCGGCGGCGGGCGATGGCGGCGTGGAGGCGCGGCAGAAAGTAGTTCGCGCCGAAGACCACGTCGCACCCGGCGAGCTCCATCCAGGCGACGTAGGCGGCCGCGGTCAGCGGACGGCTGGCCCGCGAGAGTGGTTGGCCGCGGAGATCGAACACGAGCAGCTCCGCGTTCGACGGGACATCAGCGTGGAGATGCGGGCCCTGGTCGGTCACCCGCGCATCGCCGAGGAGCAGAAGGTCGACATCTTCGTGCTTCGCGAGCTCGTGAAGAAGAAAGTAGAGATACCAGCCCACTCCGGTGAGCGGCTCGTAGAAGGGGCGGATATCGATGCCGATGCGAAGGCGATGCTGGAGGCGTGCGGCGACGGAGAAGGATCTCCGCATCCGCTGTGCGGCCGCATGGCCTAGAGTATGAACCACCGCGTCGAGCGTCGGGACCAGCGACATCGGCGCGGATAGTAGCAGGCGGCGGGCGCTGAATTGGGGGATTGGGTGCGAATCGCATTAATCATCATCGTCGTCATCGCGTTGATCGCCGGCACGCTATCGGTCTACGTCGTTGCTACGACTCCTCACGAGAGCCGCGGCGTCCGATTTCCGCTGCCGCGGGAGCAACGCGATCTTCTGGCGCAGGTGCCGTCATCCGCGGATGGGTTCGCCCTGATTCCCACGGCCGCAGCAGTCGAGGGGAAGCTTCGATCCAACCCGGTCACACGCGGCGCCGTCGAGCAGTGGACGGCATCGCAGAGGATGCCGCGGCCGTGGATGGTCGGCGGGGCCGATCTCGTGATCTGGCGCAACGAAGGCCGGACCGGCTACGCGTTGCGCCTCGATCCTGTTCGCGCGTTGATCGTGCGGACGTACATGGCCGTGGCGTCGAATGCGGACGCCCGGTGGAACGGCAGGGTCATGCTGATCAACGCGTCGGACCAGGAGCCGATGTTGGCGACCGATCTCGACTCGTTGCTGGCCATGGCGCCCACGCTTCCGGCGGGCGACGCTCTGGCCGTGCAACTGCAGGGTGGGCGCGGGGCGTTCCCGCCGATCGGCCGGCCGGCGGTCACGACCGCGCGTGTCACGGCGGCTGGGATCACCATCGCCTCGCGGTCGCGGCGGACGGCCGGAGAGCCGGTGATGGCGGCTGCGATCGAGGCGCGCTTTCCCCGCGGGTCGCTGCTCACGGCGGCGTTCAACGCGCCTCCGCGCGCCGTCGACGAGATGAACCGGCTCGTCGGAGCGAAAGCATCGGAGCTTCTTCACGACGGCGGCATGATCGTTCTTTATGACGTCGACACGAGCAAGCTCCTGCCGCGGCCGCGCGAAGTCATCGTCCTGCCGGCCACAGCGGAGCGCCGTGCGGCGCTGCGCGATTTTCTCGACCGCGTCGCTCCCAATGCCGTGCAGCAGGCGCTCGGGTTTCACATCGAGACCGCCGACACCGGGACGCAGCTGCTGGTTGCCTTCGATCGCGATTCCATCGCCCGCTACCGCGCTGACACGCCCGACTCGCCGCTGTTGCCCGCCACAGCCTGGTCGATGCGCATCGACCCCAGGCGTGCCGTGCCGCTGCTCCAGCAGATCGCCGACAACCCCGGCCTTCGCTTCATCGCTCCGCGCCTGTTCCGTTCGGCGCGCGACCTCGACACCTGGATCGAGCACCTGCAGAACGCCGAGTTCATCGAGGCCGCAGACTCCGTCAGCGCCGATGCCGAAGAGTTGCGGGTGGTCATCTCGACAAAGTAGGGTGCGGTCCCGTCATCCTGAGAGGCTGTGCGGAAATCGGGAGCGTGGCGATACCGACCTCTCTTTCACCACAGAGACACAGAGGACACAGAGAAAGAACGGCGAGGAACAGTCTCTGTGCTCTCTGTGCCTCTGTGGTGAAGCAGCGCCTCTTCATTGACGAAATACCCTCTCCGCTCATACGGTTACGCCCGGAACCTAGGCGTCAGGGCGAACGTGTGTCCGCATGTCCCGGGGGCGAGA
>JADGOA010000347.1 GCA_017883215.1 Thermoanaerobaculia bacterium
GCAGCCGTGCCCTACGGCGGCATGCACGGGCATGCCGCCCTCCTCGCTCAGCTCTGGCGCCCCCTCTCCAGCCGCGGGCGCGGCGCATTCTGCAGAGAGGCCGGGAGGCGGATCGCGCAGCAGGCGCGGTCGAGCGAGAGGCGGTCGCGCTGCATCTGCCGGGCGGCGGCGGCGGCATCGAGAACCGTCGTCAGGACCTGCGTGAGCGAGGCGTCCTCGATCGGCGCCAGGCTGTAATGAATCCACTTGCCTTCTCTGCGTCCGGCGACCAGGCCGACGCGGCGCAGGTACGCGAGATGGCGCGAGACCTTCGGCTGCGGATCGCCGAGGACCTCGACGAGGTAGCAGACGCAAAGGTCCCCTGCACGGAGGAGGTTCAGCAGGCGAAGCCGCGTCGGGTCGCCGAGCGCCTCGAGCAGGGTGGTCAGATCGGGAGTCTTCACGCCCCAAGTATACATTCGCCGCGCCGCATGCGTGAGGAGTGCAGGCGTCTCGCCCGCACTCCGGCAGAGCCCGCATGGCGCGCACGTGGTTTGCACTGGGGACCCTGCAGGTCCGCAGAAGATGACTCCGATGACTCCCCACGAGCTCCGCGCACGACGGCTTCACCTCGGTTGCAGCCGCAACCAACTCGCCCGCACCCTGGGCGTACCGATCGACGAAGTCTGCGATTGGGAAGATGGCACCCGCCCCATCGAAGTGCCGGCCGCCGTCGAGCAGGTGCTGCGACGGCTGGAGTCACGCGGCAGCCGAGCCGGCGGCGATCGGGTTGAAGCGTGAGTTCGCACTGATCCAACGCGCCCGCCATCCTGAGATCCTTCGCCGCGCTCCGCCGGCTTCTAATGATTGGCCAAGCCTGTCATCCCGAGCTGCCGAAGCCGCGGAGCGGCGGAGGACAGCGAGGGATCCCCCGCAATCCCTTGGTTCTCCATGGTCCGCGGGGGATTCCTCGCCGCGCTCCACCCCTCCGGGGTTCCGCCGGCTCGGAATGACAGCGTCATTCGCGCGCCACCGGCGCCCCGCGCCGTTCGCCGGCTCAGGATGACGGGAACCCACCGATCACTGATCACTCCCCTCACTCCCCGAACTTCCCCCAGCGCAGCGCCAGGGTCGGCAGGACGAGCAGGTTCAAGGCGGTCGACGTGATCAGGCCGCCGAGGATCACGATGGCCATCGGTCCTTCGATCTCTCGGCCGGGCGATCCGCTGGCGAGAGCGAGCGGAAGCAGTCCGATGGCGGTCACGATCGAGGTCATCATGATCGGGATCAGCCGCTCCGACGCCCCTCGCATCGCGGTCTCCGCGTTCCAGAGACAGCCCTCGGATCGCACCAGGTGATCGAAGTGCGAGAGCATCATGATCGAGTTGCGCAGCGTGATTCCGAACAGCGTCACGAATCCGACGAGCGATCCGACCGAGAGCTCGCCGCGGCTGACGAACAGCGCCAGCACCCCGCCGACAAGAGCGAACGGGAGATTTACCGCGATGAGCATCAGATTCCGCGCGCTTCCGAGGACGATCAGAAGAAGCAGGAGGATGCCGATGCCGGCGACTGTGGAATGGACGATCAGGTCGCGGCGCGATCTCGCCTGGGCCTCCGCCGCGCCGGTGAAGTCGGCGTAGCTTCCCTGAGGCATGACCACGCGGGCGGCCACGACGCGACGCGCCTCGTCGACGAACGAGCCGACGTCGCGGCCGGTCACGTTGCACGTCACTGTCTGCACGCGCTTCGCCGAATCGTGGAGAATCACGTAGCGGCCGGACGTCTGCTGGATGTCGGCGACCTCGCGCAGCGGAACCACGGTTCCGGCCCCGTTCCGCAGCGGAAGCGAGCCGACGTCGGAGACGCTGCGCCGAAGCTCCGGCGCGAGCCGCACGGCGACGTCGAACGAGCGCGCCCCTTCGTAGACCTGGCCGACGACCGATCCCTCGTACGCGGTGTGAATGGCCTCGAGGACATCGACGGGAGCGAGCCCCCACCGCGCCAGAGCGGCGTGATCGAGCCGGATCGTCAGTTGCGGCGTGCCGGGTGGCGATTGCATCTGGATGTCGGCGGCGCCGTGTACGCGGCCCAGAGCCACGGCCACATCGCGGGCGGCAGCGTCCAGGGCGTCGAGGTCGTTGCCGTAGATGTTCACGACCACCGGGGCCGTGAAGCCAGTGATCGTCTCCTCGATCCGCTCGGTGAGGAACGTGTTGACGGAAAACGCAGCGCCAGGGAAGGCGCTGAGCGCTTCGCGCATCTTCGCGGCCGCGGTCGCGGCCACCTCTCCGCTGACCGGCTTCAGATCGACTTCCAGCTCACTGGAATGCGTGCCGTAGACGTCATCCGCCGCGGCCCGGCCAACGCGCTGCGCCACACTGCGCACGAAACCGAGCGACAGCAGCTCTTTCGTCATGGCGTTGCCGATACGGATCGACTGTTCGATCGACGTTCCCGGCGCGGTCTCGAGGTGCGCGAGATAGTGTCCTTCGTGAAGCTCCGGCAGAAACGACTGCGGCAGAAACGCACCGAGCGCGAGTCCAATGCAGGTCAGGATCGCAGCCGTGGCGATCACCTCGCCGGGGTAGCGCTCGATGCGCACCAGCAGGCGCCGGTAGCCCGATTTCAACCGCGACTGCAGAACCGTCTCGTGAACGTTTACGGACAGATCGCCACCATTCACCTCAGCCGATTTTCTGCGCACCAGCAGCAGCAGGCACAGTGCCGGCGTGACCGTCAGCGCAACCAGCAGCGAGGCCATGATCGAGGCGATGTACGCCAGCGCCATCGGGCCGAACAGCCGCCCGGCCAGCCCCGACATCGTGATGATCGGGATGAACACCAGCGCCTCGGAGAAGGTCGCGAACACGACCGCGCCGCGCACCTCCATCGAAGCCTCGAACACCGTGCGCAGGGCGTTCTCGTGAGGCTGGCGCAGGCGACGGAGGATGTTCTCGACGTCGATCACGGCATCGTCGACTACCTCGCCGATGGCGATGGCCAGGCCGCCTAACGTCATCGTATTCAGCGTGAAGCCGAGCTTCTGCAGGAGGGTGATGCCGGCCAGCAGCGACAGCGGAATGGCCGTGCAGGAGATCGCCGCGGAACGGAAGTCCGCCAGGAAGAGGAAAAGCACCACGACCACCAGGATCGCGCCGATGAGGAGCGACACCCGGATGTTGTGCGTGGCGGTCTCGATGAATTTCGAGGCGCGGAAGAGATCCGGCCATACGGTGACGTGCTGCTGCGCGCAGGCCGGCTTCAGGTCGGTGAGCGCGACATCGACTCCTCGCGTGGTCTCGAGGGTGTTCGCGCCGTACTGCGTCCAGAGATTCAGGACCACTGCCGGCTTCCCCATCACCGTGGCGCCGCTGATGGCCGGTGCGGGCGCATCGGCGACCCGGCCGAGGTCGCCGAGAGTGAGGTTTCCGACGGTTTCGTGCCGAACCACGGTGCGGGCGATCTCCTCCGCGCCGATTGCTCCCGCGTCCGTGCGCAGCACGATGCGCTGATTGCCGGTGTCGATGAATCCCGCGCCGCGAACGCCCGCAGCACGCCGGGCCGCGGCCAGCACTTCTTCGACATCGATCTCATGCTGCACGAGCTTGTGTGGATCGATCTCAATCTGGATCTGCCGCAGTTCCCCGCCGTAGACGCTGACCTTCGCCACACCAGGAACCGCCAGGAGCCGCTGCTGCACGACCCAATCGGCGAACGTGCGCAGCTGCATCGGCGTGAGGACGTCGGAGGTCAGGCCGATCGTCATCAGATCGCCGGTCGACGAGGTCAGCGGCGTCATCACCGGCGCCTGGACTCCCTCCGGCAACGAGCCCGCCAGAGTCGACAGCCGCTCGGCCACGATCTGCCGTGCGCGATAGACGTCCACGTCCTCGGCGAAGACGGCGGTAACGAACGAGAGACCTTCGATCGACTCGGAGCGCAGCGCTTCGAGGTTCTCGCTTCCGTTCAATGCGTTTTCAATTGGACGCGTGACGAGCAGTTCGACCTGCTCCGGCGCAAGACCGGCCGCCTCGGC
>JADGOA010000348.1 GCA_017883215.1 Thermoanaerobaculia bacterium
CATCCCCTCGCCCCGCGGACGTTCGCTTCACGCGGCTGCACGTCCAGCGCCGCGGGGCGAGGGGACCGACCCCGCCAATTCGTTCACCATCTGCTGTTACGTTCGCGCGCGTATGCTCCAGACGACGCGAACGCCCGGCTCCGGCTACTCGTTCGTCAGGCGCAGGCGCATGGGCGTGCCGTGCACGTGCACGTCGCCGAGGAGCTCGAACTCGTCCGCTCCGCCGACGTTGTCACCACCGAGAAGAAGGCACAGACGCGCCAGATCCTTGAAGGCAGACGGCTGCCCCTCGATCAGGACCTCGCCTTTCTCGACACGTACGCGCATGGGAACGCGCGCCAGCCCTTCCAGCGCCATGATGGCGAGGTCGTAGTTCATCAGTCGTCCTCTCCGCAATAGCGAACGGAATTGCGCTCCGTCTCGTGCAGCACAATTTCGTACAGGCTGCCCTCAGTGATCCCGGGAGAGAGCTCGCGCCAGAACGCCCGCGCGAGATTCTCCGCGGTGGGAACGATGCCGCGGAGGAAATCGACGTCTTCGTTCAGATTCTTGTGATCGACACGGTCCACAACCCGCTCCCGCATGATCTCCTTCAGCTTCTTGAGATCGATGACCATCCCGGTTTCCGGATCGACCTTGCCCTTCACGCTCACTTCGAGCGCGTAGTTGTGGCCGTGACCGCCGGGGTTGTCGCACTTGTCGTACGTCTGCCGGTTCCACGCAGCATCGCGGACGGGATTGTGGAGGCGGTGCGCCGCGGAGAACGTGAGTCTCGCTGTGACGATCATGATCGATGGGCCGCTCTACAGCGGAGCCTGTGCCAGGGCGGCGCGGACTTCCTCCTGCCGCTGCCCGATACTGGCGCGAACGGCCCGGAATCGCGAGTCGCTCGCCAGGTAAGTGAACAGCGGGTCTGTCAGAACGTAGGCCATGGTCGGCTCGCGGCGGCTGGCAGCCTTCTCCAAAGCGTCGATGACGGCCTTCGTAGCGCCGAGCATGGCATACACCTCCGCGACGCTGGTCCAGTAATCATCACCGGGACGCGATGCGGCGAGCGCCGCAGCCAGATCCTGTTCCGCCGCTGCTTTCGCGTTCTGCTGCGCGGACATGTAGGCCTTCAGGAGCGGATACCCGTATTGTGGATCGGACTTCTGGAGCTTCGCCAGCTCGAGATCTGCGACGGTCATGGTGTGGCGCAGGACGGCGATTCTTCCGATCTTCAGCGACAGCGACGGATTGTTCGGAACATCCACTTCGATGTTGTAGTACTGGTCGATGGCAGCGTCGATCTTCCCGGAGGCGAGTAGAAGATCCGGCTCGTGCACCGCGCGATCAGCGGGCGGGACGTCTTTCAGCCGCGCTATGACGGCCGCGAAACGGGGCGCGTCGGCGGCGGCGAATGCGTACCGGCCGATCGCGTTCAGAGATTCGCTGTCCTTCGGCTCCGTTTTCAATATCGCGCGGTAGGCGGTCAGGCCTGTGGCGATGTCACCCGCCTGTAGACCTCCTCGCGCAACTTCCCGCGCCGCAGCGACGCGCTCCGGTGCCAGGGCAAATACCTGCTTCGCGGCGGCGAGCGCTTCCTCCCGGTTGCCATGGGCATCGAAGTAGTCCATGGCCAGCAGTTGTGCGGGAAGGAAATTGGGGTCGGATTTGGTGGCCGTCCGCAGCGACGCTTCGTAACGGGCGTCGTCTTTGTTCGATCTTGCCGTGAGGGCGTCGCCGAACGCATTCACCGCCTCCGGCGCCGCGGCGACGGCGACGCGGACCTTTGCGATCGACGAAATCCACTGCACGACAGCGGCGACGCCGCTGGCCACGTCAGGTGCGGGCGCCGCTGGTCCGGTCGTCGCGCGCGCTCCGCCGAGGGTCGGCACGATCTCCGGGCCGGCAGCTCCGGCGTGCAGTTTCGCCCCGAGCGGCGTGGCGTCGGGGGCAGGCGCGTCGACGATGCGGAGATCGGGCACGTTCCGCAGGATCTCGATGGTGGCCAGCCGGATTGCGGCCGCCCGCTCGAGCATGGCCGGATCCGCCCCTTCTGCCGAGAAGGGCTCGAACAGGAGCGTGCGCGGATACTGGACGACCGGCTTCGCTGCCGCAGGCGGCGGCGCCTCTTGACGAGCGCTCTTGCGGCTGACGACGATCCCGCCGATGCCGGCGATCAACAGCAGCAGTCCGATCGTGGAGAACATCACGGCGCGGCCACGGCGTGGCCGCATCGGGGGCGCCCCGGTGTCCTCTGCCGCCACAGCGACGGCCTCGGCCGGCGTCACTTCCACCGGTGCCGGAGGCTCCGCCGGCGCGATCTGGTAGAGCTTCATCCCGCCCCGTGCTCCGGCGTCGCGAAGGCGCAGCGAGGGTCGCCCCTTCTTCACGAAGTCCTCGCTGATGAAGAGCTGCCGCGGCGGAAGCTGCGCGAGAGCGGCGAAGCCTTTGGTGACGGCGTCGCCGATGATGGAACCATCCCTGGTGGTCACGTCTCCGGCGTGAAGCAGCAGCCGCACATCGATCGGGTCATTGCCCTGCTGCTCGGCGGAGACGTCGAATTCACCCTTCCGCGCCGCCTCCAGTGCGTTCTCGATCGACGGCAGCTCTGCAATCACGCGCGGTCCGAACGGATCGACGATCTGCCCGTCGAAGAGGTAGACCGCCTCGCCGAGCACCTGCTGCATGCGCGCTGCCGCGTGAATGGCGGCATCGCCGTTCGAGGCGAACTGCTGGTCGTAATCGACGATGTCGGCGAGCAGAAGAATCGACGAACGGACATCGGACTTTTCGGCAGGGGATGTCGCGGCCGGGGCCGGCCTGGCAGAGATTTCGTTCGCGAAGCGGATCGCCTCGGGGGCGACCTTCCCGATCGCGTCCATCAGCTCGCGCATGTCCTTGAAGCGGCGATAGGAATCCTTGAAAAGACAGCGGCCGATCACGCTCATCACGTCGTTGTCGATCTGAGGGTTGCGGGCGCGCGGCGACTGCGGCTGTCCTTCCACGATGGCCCGCGCGAGATCGGGCGCGGTGGTCGCGGTCCACGGAAGCGCGCCTGTTCCCATCTCGTAAAGAAGCACGCCGAGCGAAAAAACGTCGGTGCGCGCGTCCACCGGCTGGCTGGCGATCTGTTCCGGGGCCATGTAGGCGACGGACCGGGCATCGCTCCCCTTCTGCTGGTACGCCGCCGAGGAGCTGCCATCCTTCCGCGGAAAGAGGTTGAGGAGATTCAACCCGCCGAGCTTCACCTGGCCGGCCGGCGTGACCATGACGGAGTCGCCGTTCAGGTTTCCATGGACCATGCCGCGGGCATGCAGCGACTTGAGCACTTCGGCGAGCTGCTGGGCGATCCGAAAGACTTCCGCTCGGCTGCGCGGCTCACCACCGACGTACTCCCCCAGCGGGAGCACATCGATGAGATCCATGGACATGAGCAGGACATCGTCCGTGGAAATGACGTCGACGATCGGAACGAGGAAGGCGTGATAGAGCGCTGCACCGAGCCGTACCTCCCGAATGACCTGCTCGCGCCGCGCTGCATCTTTGGGCAGTTGGCGCGTGAGGAGCTTCAGCGCGATGGCCTTGCCGCTGCGGCTATCCTCGGCCCCAAAAACCGACGAACCGATGCGCTCGCCGATGCGGAACTGCAGCAACTCGCTGCCCGGAGCGAGCGCGTCGATTGAGGACATGGCCTCATTGTAAGCGCGCAGGGGGGGTGGGGACGCGCAGCAGTCCGACCCTCGTGGAGAGCGGACATTCTTGTCCGCTGCCGACGGACATTCTTGTCCGGCGGCTCCTGAGCAGCGTGGCCGATGGCAAGCGACAATCGGCGATGAGCGCCCGCCCAGAGGTCGGACACGAATGTCCGGCCTCTGCGGACAAGAATGTCCGCTCTCCACCTACCGGTAACTTCTGAGAGAGCCTCTGCTGTGCGTCCCTCCAGGTCCAAAGCCAGTGCTCCGCCGAGGGGTACCCAGCGTCAGACGAGATGGACGAGGGGCGCACCGCCCTCCACGGTGTCGCCTGGTTTGAC
>JADGOA010000349.1 GCA_017883215.1 Thermoanaerobaculia bacterium
ACCGAGTTGACGCTCGAAGTCAACGGCGTCGCGCGAACGCTTCTGGTCGAGCCCCGTACCACCCTCGCTTCGCTGCTTCGCGATGAGCTCGATCTCACCGGAACGAAAGTGGTCTGCGACCGTGGCGCGTGTTCAGGCTGCACCGTCTGGCTCGACGGAATCCCTGTCGCATCGTGCACGACGCTGGCGGTCGACGCCGCCGGCAGGAAGGTCACGACGATCGAAGGACTGGCCCGCGGCGACCAGCTCCACCCCGTCCAGCAGGCGTTCATCGAGAAGGACGCGATGCAGTGCGGCTTCTGCACTTCCGGAATGATCATGAGCGCGGCCGCGCTGCTGGAACGAAATTGCGACCCGACGCTGGAGGAGGTAAAGCAGGCCGTGAGCGGCAATCTCTGCCGCTGCGCGACGTACCCGCAGGTCTTCGAGGCCACACTCGCGGCGGCGCGGAACAGAAAGTCCTGAGTCCTGAGTCCTGAGTCAAACCGTCCCGAGCTTGCCACTCAGGACTCAGCACTCAGGACTCCGTAGGAGCAAGTCATGGCCGAAGAAAAAGTCAAAGACACGCGACGCGAGACGATGACGGTGGGAATCGCGGGAGCGAAACTGACGGCCGAGCCGCGCGAGCTTCCGGCAGGCGAGCCGCCGCCGCTGCCGCCGAATGCCGAGCTGAAAGTCATCGGCAAGCGGACGCCGCGCCTCGACGGCCGGCTCAAGGTCACCGGCGGCGCGAAGTACACGGCGGACATCCGCCTCCCGGGAATGCTTTACGCGCGGATGATCACCGCACCGCATCCGCACGCACGAATCGCGTCGCTCGACACCACGGCTGCGGCGGCATATCCAGGAGTCCGCGCCGTTCACGTGCTCGACCGCTTCGACAAGGATCCGGTGGTCCGCTATGCCGGCCAGCCGGTCGCTGCCGTCGCCGCGATCTCGCAAGCCGCTGCCGACGACGCCGCGCGCCTCGTGCGCATCAGCTGGGAGCCGCTTCCCTTCGTAGCCGACATCGAGGCCGCCCGTGCAGCGAACGCCCCACTCGTTTTCCCGCCCAATCCCGACGACAAGGTGCCGCGCACGGGGAACGTTCGCGGCCCGGTGAAGCGCGGACCGCAGGGAAAGCCGAAAGGCGATGCCGAAAAAGCTCTCAGCGAAGCTCCGCTGGTCGTCGACCACACCTTCCGCACGCAGGTGCAGACCCATTGCACTCTCGAGACCCACGGTGTCGTCGCCGATTGGCAGCCCGACTCCGCACTGGTTTACACGTCGACGCAGGCGACGGTGAGGTTCCGCGATGAGCTCGCCGAGGTGTTCGGGATTCCGAAGGCGCGCATCCGTGTGATCAGTGAATACATGGGAGGCGGATTCGGATCGAAGCTCGGGATGGGTCCGTACGGAGTGCTGGCCCTTCATCTGTCGAAGAAAGCAGGCCGGCCGGTCCGGCTCATGCTCGATCGTCGCGAAGAGCAGCTCTGCACCGGCAACCGTCCCAGCTCGGTGCAGCGGCTCCGCCTCGGGGCCACTCCCGACGGCAAGCTGACGGCGATCCATCTGTCGATGTACGGCAGCGGCGGAGTGGCCGGAGGAGCCGGAGGCGCCGGGCCCGCACAAAACATGTACGACTGCCCCAACGTGACGACTGAGGAGTCTGACGTGTTCATGCACGCCGGACCGTCGGCGGCGATGCGCGCACCAGGGCATCCGCAAGGGTGCTTCGCGCTCGAGCAGTCGATCGACGCTCTGGCGGAGAAACTCGGGATCGATCCCCTGCGCCTTCGCGACCTGAACGACAGCAAGGCCGCCCGCCGCGAGGAACGGCGTATCGGCGCCGAGATGATCGGCTGGTCCGCCCGCCGGAAACCGGCAGCCGACAAGGGTCCGGTGAAGCGTGGCATGGGCATGGCGCAGTCGGTGTGGTACCGGATCGTCGTTCCCGATTCTTCGTGTGAGGTGAGGCTCGATCGCCAGGGTTCGGTGGAGATCGTCAGCGCCATTCAGGACATCGGCACCGGCATCCGCACCGTGCTGGCACAAGTGGTGGCCGAGGAGCTCGGGCTGAAGCCGGAGCAGATCATCGTCCGGATCGGCGACACAGCCTTCCCTCTGGCACCGTCATCCGGCGGCAGCCTGACTACCGGCTCGATCACGCCGGCGGCGCGCAATGCCGCCAACCGGGTTCGGATGCAACTCCTCGACACCGCTGCGCCGCTCCTGAAAGCATCGGCCGCCGAGCTCGATCTTCGCGATGGACGGGTCGTGGTGAAGAACGATCCGACGCGCGGCGTCTCCTTCGCCGATGCGGCCGCGAAAATCGTCGCCGACCAGTTGACGGCGCGCGTCCGCCGCAGCGAAGACTATGCGCTCGTAGACGGTCAGACCGGAGAGCCGCAGGTGCAGTTCCTCGGAGGTGTTCAGTTCGCGCAGGTGGCGGTCGACACCGAGACCGGCGCGATCAAAGTCGAGCGCGTCGTGGCCGTGCACGACTGCGGTCGTCCGATGAATCCTCTGACCGCGGAGAGCCAGATCAAAGGCGGCATCATCCAGGGGATCTCGTACGCGCTATTCGAAGACCGCACGCTCGACCGGAACGTCGGGCTGATGGTCAACCCCAACCTGGAGATGTACAAGATCGCCGGCGCGCGGGAAACGCCGAAGATCGACGTTCACCTCATCGAGGAATACCTCGGCCGCAGCTCGACGGACGCCGCCGGCGTGGGCGAGCCGTCCACGATCCCAACTGCAGCCGCGGTGGCCAATGCCGTCTACAACGCCACCGGCGTGCGCATGCTGGAGCTGCCGATGACGCCTGACCGCGTGCTCAGCGCACTGCGGGCGGCGAGGAGCTGACCATGGACCGCTTCGAATACGTGAACGCAACGTCGGTGGCGGAGGCTCTGGCGCAGCTCGGCGACGGGCGGGAAGCCAAGGCCGGAGGGGTGGATCTGCTCGATCGGATGAAGGAAGGGCTTTCCTCGCCGAAGCGGATCGTCAACCTGCGTACCATTCCCGGGCTGGACGGCGTCGACATCGATACCGCCGGGCTGCGAATCGGTCCGCTGGTCACCCTCGCGGCGCTGGCGGCGCACAAGCCGCTGCGCGAGCACTATCGCGCCATCAGCGACGCCGCCCTCACCGCGGCCACGCCGCAGATCCGCAACATGGCCACGGCCGGCGGCAACCTGCTGCAGCGGCCGCGCTGCTGGTACTTCCGGAATCGCGACGTCGATTGCCTGCGCAAAGGGGGCAGCAGCTGTTTCGCGCAGGACGGAGCCAATCGCTACCACGCCATCTTCGGAAACGACATCTGCGCCATGGTCTATCCGTCGGCCCTGGCCGTTCCCCTGACCGCGTTCGATGCCGTCCTCGATCTCACCAGCGCGAGCGGTGTGCGCCAGGTACCGATCTCCGCCTTCTTCGTCACTCCGGAGACCGACCCGACCCGCGAGACCGACTTGCGGCCGAACGAGATCCTGACCGCCATCCGCGTTCCGGCACCCCGGCCGGGCACTCGCTCGGCGTACTTCAAGCAGAAGGAAAAGGAGAGCGCGGACTGGCCGCTGGCCGACGTCGCGGTCGTCCTCGAGATCTCCGATGGCGTTGCGCGACGAGCCTCGGTCGTCCTCGGTGCCGTCGCGGCGAAACCATGGCGATCGACCGCGGTCGAGCAGGAATTGACCGGCCGGCGCGTCACCGACGCGGTTGCGCGGCGCGCCGCTGCGGCTGCCGTGACGAAAGCGAAGCCGCTCGCCGGCAACGGCTACAAGGTCGCGGTCCTCGAAACGATCATCCGCAGAACGATTCTGGAGGCGGCCTCGTGAACGAACCTGTCTGTCGTCTGCTGCGCACGAAGAACGAACAACCGATGCTGGTCGGCGACGAGTGGCTTCCGTGGTCCAGCGGCGAGTCGTCCACGGCCACGTACTGGTGCCTCGCCACCATGGAGAGCGCCGGCCCCGACGGCGACTTCGCCCACCCCCACGTTTGTGCGAACGCGCGGCGCTGTTTCGAACGGCG
>JADGOA010000350.1 GCA_017883215.1 Thermoanaerobaculia bacterium
GAGACCGGCTCAGCGGACGCCGGAGGCGTCGTAGAAGGTAGCCGGTGGGTCGCGCGCGAGCGCGACCACCGGATCCGCGGTCCCGGTGACACCACGACCCCGGCGGGGTCGTAGACGGGGCTCTGGCACCCCCGCCGGGGTGCGGTGAATCGTGGATGTCTGGCAACCGGTGGTCGGCTTCGCCGACGCACCGGCTACCTTCTAGGACGCCTCGGGCGTCCTCTGGCACGGCGCAGCCGTGTCCTACCGCCGTTCGCATCGGACCAGCACCGCACGTCCCCGGCCCGCAATTCTCGCTGTGCTAAAGTCCGCGCCGATGATTTTCGTGCCGTACAAAGGCAAAAAACCGCACATCGGCAGCGGTGTTTTCGTTGCGGAAAACGCTTCTCTGATCGGCGATGTGGAGATCGGCGACGATTGCTCGATCTGGTTCGGAACCGTATTGCGTGGTGACGTTCATTTCATCCGGATCGGCTCGCGCACGAACATCCAGGACAACAGCGTCGTGCACGTGACGAACGATCTTCACCCGACCGTGATCGCGGAAGAGGTGACCATCGGACACGGCGCGATCGTTCACGGCTGCACCATCAGGCGCGGTGCTCTGATCGGGATGGGAGCTCGTGTCCTCGACGGCGCGGTGATCGGCGAGTCCGCTCTGGTCGGGGCCGGGGCGCTCGTATCGGAAGGAATGCACGTTCCCCCGCGAACGCTCGCCGTCGGTGTCCCGGCACGCGTCAGACGCGAGTTGACCGCCGAGGAAGTGGCGCGGCTGGAATCCTCGTGGCAGAGCTACGTGGAGTACAAGGACGAGTATTTGAAGGAAAAGTGATCAGTGATTAGTGATCAGTGATCAGTAACGGTCGCAAGTCTACTGATCACTGATCACCGATCACTCCAATCAAAATGATGAAACGCGCATACGCAGGCACGCTCCGGCGTGAAGACGTCGGAAAGAAGATCTCCCTCTCGGGGTGGGTACAGAAGCGTCGCGATTTCGGTGAGCTGATCTTCATCGACGTGCGCGACCGCTCCGGCATCTGCCAGGTGGTGGTCGACCGTGAGCGGGGCGCAGACGAGGCCACGACCACGGCGTCGAAAGAGCTCCGCACCGAGTTCGTAGTCCGCATCGAAGGCGAGGTCTTCGAGCGCGGCGAGGGACAGAAAAATCCCAAGATGCCGACGGGCGAGGTCGAGCTCGTGGCCACGCACGTGGAGATCCTCAATCGGGCCGCCACGCCGCCGTTCATGATCGAGGACGAAACCGATGCCGCCGAGGAGCTGCGGCTGAAATACAGGTATCTGGACCTGCGGCGGCCGGCGCTGACGCGGAACATGATGCTGCGGCACAAGGTGGCATTCGCGGTCCGCAATTACATGAACCGCCAGGACTTCCTGGAAGTGGAGACGCCGATCCTCGGCAAGTCGACACCCGAGGGGGCGCGCGACTATCTCGTCCCGAGCCGCGTGCACAAGGGCACTTTTTACGCGCTGCCGCAGTCGCCGCAGATCTTCAAACAGCTCTGCATGGTGGCGGGGCTGGAGCGTTATTTCCAGATCGCGCGCTGCTTCCGCGATGAGGACCTGCGTCGCGACCGGCAGCCGGAGTTCACGCAGGTCGACATCGAGGCGTCGTTCATCGACGAGGAGTTCATCTACTCGCTCATCGAAGGGCTCTTCGAAGAGGTGTTCCCGATCGCCGGCATCGAGGTGAAGACGCCGTTCCCGCGGATGTCGTGGCACGAGGCGGTTGACCGTTTCGGCATCGACCGGCCGGACACGCGCTTCGGGATGGAGCTGAAGGACATCACTGCGGTGGCGCAGACGATCGAGTTCGAGCCGTTCCGCTCTGCCGCGGCAGTGCGCGGGATCGTCGTGCCGAACGGCGCGGCACTCTCGCGCAAGCGGATCGATGAGGTGACGGAAGAAGCGAAGAAGCTCGGCGCCTCTGGACTGGTGTGGATCAAGTTCGACGCGCAGCGCGGCTCGTCGATCAAGAAGTTTCTGACGGATGCGACGTTCGATTCGCTGCGGCAGGCTCTCGGAGCCGGTGAAGGGGATCTGGCCCTCATCGTCGCCGGCAGGCTGACGATGGTCTGGGACGTCCTGGGCCAGCTCCGCCTGCGCGTGGCCAAAGAGCAGGGACTGATCCCGTCCGAGAAATTCGACTTTCTCTGGGTCACGAATTTTCCGCTCTTCGAGTGGGACGAGCAGGAGCAGCGCTGGTTCGCACGGCATCACCCGTTCACTTCGCCGGCGGTCGGCGACATCGAAAAGCTGGAAAGCGATCCGGGAGCGACGATGGCTCGCGCATACGACGTGGTCATGAACGGACTGGAGCTCGGGGGAGGATCGATCCGCATCAATCAGCCCGAAGTGCAGGCCAGGATGTTCCGGGCCCTCGGCATCAGCGACGAAGACGCGAAGGAGCGGTTCGGGTTCCTGATCGAGGCCTTCCGCTACGGTGCGCCGCCGCACGGCGGGATCGCTCTGGGCCTCGATCGGATCGTGATGCTGATGGCGCGCGCGGAGTCGCTGCGCGACGTGATCGCCTTCCCGAAGACCGCCCGAGCACAGGACCTGATGAACGACGCGCCGTCGAACGTCGACGAGAAGCAGTTGGACGAGCTGGGAATCGCGCTGAAAAAATGATGTGTCATCCTGAGCCGGCGGAACCCCAGAGGGGTGAAGCGCGGCGAAGGATCCCGTGCCGAAGCTCAGCCAGCGATCAATTGCACGGGATCCTTCGCCGTCCTTCGCCGCTCCGCGGCTGCGGCGGCTCAGGATGACACTCGATAGCGTGCCGCGCATGCAACCCTTCATCACCATCAAACAAGCCTCCGCGGCGTATCCGGTCTACGTCGGCCGCGATCTCCTCGACCAGGTGGGAAGACATCTCTCACCGGCCGGGCGTGTTTTCGTGATCACGTCCGAAGGGCTGCGCAGGCGTTTCGGCGATCGGGTTGCGGCCTCATTCGATCCGCCGGCGGACATCGTCGTCATCGGAGAAGGGGAGGCGCAGAAGACCCTCGCCACGGCGGATGCCATCGTGACGGCTCTGCTGGATCGCGGGGGCAGGCGCGATTCGATGGCGGTGGTCGTGGGCGGCGGCATGATCGGCGATACTGCCGGCTTCGCGGCGTCGATCTTTCTCCGCGGCATCGATCTGGTGCACGTGCCGACGACGCTGCTGGCGCAGGTGGACAGCTCGCTGGGCGGAAAGGTCGCGGTGAACCATCCCCGCGGAAAGAATCTCGTCGGATCCTTTCATCCGCCGCGGGCGGTGTTTGCAGACACTTCCGTGCTGGCGACGCTTCCAAAGAACGAGATTCGCAGCGGCCTTTTCGAGGCGCTGAAGGGCGGCGTCATCGGCGATGGCTCTCTTTTCGAATTATTCGAAGACCGAAGGAATGAGATTCTCGCGCTGCAGAGCGAGGTGCTCGACCAGCTAGTGCGCCGAGCCATCCGCGTGAAAGCGGAGATCGTCTCCGTGGATGAGCGCGAAGCAGACCTGCGCAGGCTGCTCAATTACGGCCACACCATCGCCCACGGAATCGAAGCGGCGATGCAGTACCGCGGGATCACTCACGGTGAGGCGGTGGCCTGGGGCATGATCGCGGCCAACGCCGTGGCCGTCCGTCGCGGCATTCTCAACGAGGAATTGCGGCGGCGCATCGACAGCACGATCGCGGCGTACGAGCCGTCACCGTTGCCCCGCCTCGATCCTGCGGCCGTTCTCTCCGCCGCCGAGCACGACAAGAAGAACACCGGCAGCGCCCGCATCATGGTTCTGCCCCGCGCCATCGGAAAGTGCGAAGTGGTCGAGGTCAGCGACGAGGACGTGAAGTTCGGGATCGAAGCGGTGCTGCGGTAGGACTCCCGTCATGCTGAGAGGCTGTGCAGAAATCGAATTCACCACAGAGGCACAGGGCCGGCTCGCTGCGCTCGCCCGCAACCGAAATGACAAACGGGCGCTTCCACGGTTGAGCGGGTGGCAGGGAAGTCAACCGT
>JADGOA010000351.1 GCA_017883215.1 Thermoanaerobaculia bacterium
AGCCGGCGGAACCCCGGAGGGGTGGAGCGCGGCGAGGAATCCCCCGCCAACCATGGAGAACCAGGGATTGCGGGGGATCCCTCGCTGTCCTCCGCCGCTTCGCGGCTTCGGCAGCTCGGGATGACAGGCTTGGCACGGCGCAGCCGTACCTTACGGCGCAAAGCTACCCACTCCTTCAATGCCCCGCGTACCAGTCGTACCCGCGCTCGGCCCAGTAGTCCGCCGGCTTCACATCGGTGTAGCGGATCGTTCCGATGCGCTTGATGTTCTTGATGCCGTACTTGACCGGAATAGCCAGACGGAGCGGTGCGCCGTGCTGCCAGGTCAGGGGGGCGTCGTTCATCGCGTAAGCGAGCAGGGTCTGCGGATGCAACGCGCTCTGCATGTCCAGGCCGACGTAGTAGCCGCGGTCGGGCGTTTCGATGGAGACGTAGCGAACGAGCTTTTCCGGATGGTTGACGACGTCGGGCCGGCTGCCGTCGCGCGTCGGGGGCGGATACTTCGCGATCACGTCGGCCAGGCGCACTCCGACCCACTGCACGACGTAGCTCCAACCTTCGATACAGCGCAGCTCCGTGATGACCTGGCGCGCCGGCAGCGCATGAATGTCGGCCATGGTCAGCAGCGCGGGTGAAGGACCCCCATCGATGCGAAGCGCCCATCGGGAGGCGTCGTAGTAGTCGGGCGACAATCCCAGGCCGCCGTTGATCCTCGCACGCGTGATCTGGTCCCTGCGGAAAGTACGGCTCATGCGGGAGCCGCTGAAGTATGCGAGTGCCAGCGACTCGTTGAGCTCGAGCGCCCGGCGGAAGGGCCAGGCCATGCCGCCGAGGGGCTCCCTGGAGCGCAACCACGCCCAGCCGCCGTAGCCGACTCCTGCAGCCACTCCGGCGACGAGAAATCCGCGCCGCGTCATCCGGCGCAACTCGCGATCGATGGCGTCGTCGCTCTCGATTTCCGGCGGCGCCGCTTCGGCCGGCGCTTGCTCGCTGGTGCCGGTCGTTTCAGGTGTCTGCTCGTCGTCAGTCATTCGAGACCTCCGGCGGCGCACCGTTGCGCAGCTCGTATCCGATCACCATCGAACGGAGGTTGTTCCAGCCGGCGCGCACCACCTGGGCAACATGGACGAAGAAAAACAACACGTAACCGACGGTCAGCCAGAAATGGAGGAACCGCGCCATCTGGTAGCCGCCTAACACCGCGGCCAGCCAGCCGAACTGCACCGGCTTGTAAATGGCGATCCCGGTGACCAGAGAACCGAAGCCCATCAGGATGATGGCCGTGTATGCGAACTGCTGCGCACCGTTGAACTTCTGTAGTGGGGACGGCTCGCGGCGGATGTGCAGGTCGTGCAGAATCGTGAACGCAGCGTGGCGGCCGGAGCTCCGATTCGGCACCAGCTCGCGCCACTGACCCGATATCGCGGTGTAAAGAACGTACAGCGCACCGTTGACCGCGAACAGCCACATGAATATGAAGTGGAGCGACATCCCTTCGGCCAGCCGGTAGCTCACGTGCAGACGGCTCCACGTCGCCGGCGCGAGGTTCATCCGGAACAGCGTGTAAGGGCCGGCCCCGATCCTGTACACGGCGTTGGCCCAGTAGATGAGCATCCCGCTCCAGACCATCAGGGCGAGCAGCGGGAAGTTGATCCAGTGGAACCACCGGACCGCCAGCGAGTGCTTCTTTTCGAGCCGCTTCATACGAGAACAGCCGGCGCTGCAGGGATATCCATCGATTTTTCGAGTACGTGATGATACGCCGTGTTTTCCAAGCGTCGTGCGTAGACAGGCACAAAACGCGCTTGTAAGCTGCCCGCCCGCAATGTGGACGACCTCGCGTCGGCTGGAAAGAAAGACATGATGATCCTTCAACAACCCATCTCCTGGAGCGAAGCCGCGGTCGAGCTGATCGGCTTCGTCGGCACCTTTTTGGCCGCCGGCGCGATCGGATTCCGCTACTCCGTCCTCAGCCATCGCCTCGCTCCGCCGCCGGCGCCTCTCAGCGAAGAGCGGCAGATGCACGAGACCGCGGCCGCAAAGGCGGCCATGCTCGGCTTCATCGGAGCGTTGATCGCGATTGTTCTGCTGTTCGGAAACCTGCCGCAGCAGGCGGCCCGTCAGCACGTCGGGATCCCACAGCTGATCACGCATAGCGGAACCGTCATGGCGCAGGTCGCGCTGGCGATACTGGCCATCGCCGGATTCGTCCTGGCATGGGTGCGCGTGAATGCAGGCTGGCCCCTGGCGGCCGCCGGCGTGGTCGCCGGCGCGTTGCGGGCGGCGTTCTTCGGCCAGTGGCTTCGGCTCATCAACCCCATTCACCGGCTGGCGGCCGGCTTCTGGATCGGCACGCTGTTCGTGCTCGTCATCGCCGGGCTCGGAACCGTGGCGCGCAGCCGATTGTCGAGCAGCGATCGGGGCCGTGCCGCGGCCGACATGGTCAACGCGTTCTCACTTCTGGCCCTCGTCTCCTTCGCCGCCCTGGCCATCTTCGGCGTCATCACCGCATGGCGGCACCTCGGCGCGCTCCATGCGCTCTGGGCCACGCCGTACGGCTACGCGCTCATTGCCAAGCTGGGCGTCGTCGCCTTCGTCATCGCCCTCGGCGCATTCAACTGGCGCAGACAGAAACCGCTGCTGGGAATCGAAGAGGCGAGCACGGTTCTACGGCGTTCGGCGACCGCGGAGCTGGCCGTGGCATCCATCGTCCTGGTGATCACCGCGATTCTGGTCAGCCTCCCGGCTCCGAGCGAATCTCGACCGCAGCCGAAGCGCGCGCCGGCGGCAACTGCTCCTTCCACGCAGTAGCGGCGGTCACGATCGTCAGCAGCTGCACGATCAGCACGAGAGCGACGCACGCCGGCCACCCGCCGAAGTTCCAGAAGAAGCCCGGAAGCACGCCGGCGACGCTCCCGCCGATGTAATAGAACGCGACGTACAACCCCGCGGCGGATGCACGCCCTCCCGCCGGAGCAGCCGTGTGGATGTAGCTCGTCGATGCCGACTGGCAGACGAACACACCCGACGAGCAGAGCACCAGCCCGACGAGGATCATCGGCAGGTTGTGCACGAGCGTGAGCGTGACACCGGCCATCGAGACCACCACAGCGACGATCAGCGCCTTGCGTGATCCGACACGTCCGATCCACACGCCTGCCAGAGGGGTCACCACAAGGCCGACCAGATACACCACGAAGAGCCAGCTCAACTCCGCCGGCGTGAGCCGATAAGGATCGGCCGCGAGGTGGAAGGTGATGTACGTGAAGATCGCGACGAGGGAGAAGAGCACGTTGAAGCCGACCACGTAGGTCGTGACCAGCCGCGGATTGCGGAGGTGGCGAAGGATGCCTCGCGAACCTGGGGCGGCAGCGTGGCCCGGCGAGACAGGCTTGCGGTCGGGTGGCAGCCACCGCGCGATGACGAACGCGAAGATCAGATCGCAGCCGCCGACGATCAGAAAACCGAGGTGCCAGCTGGGTGCGACGCCCGGAAAGATGCGATGCGTGGCCGGATACCCCATGAACACGCGTCCGAGGAATCCGCCGAGAACGGAGCCGCTGACGTAGATCGACATGACCCGCGCCACGTTCGCCGCCGGCCACTCCTCGGTGATGTAGGCGATGGTCACACCGAAGATGCCCGGCATGACGATGCCCTGCAGAAAACGCCAGAAGATCAACGCGCTGAGAGAGGACGCCGTCGCGGCAAGCATCGTCGGCAATGCCAGCAGCAGAGTGGCCGCGACGATGACCTTCTTTCTTCCGATGCGCTCGGCTAGAAGCCCGCAGAAAGGCGCCGAGAGCGCCACACCGAGTGTGGAGGCGCTCACCGTCATGCCCACTGCGGATTTCGATGCGGAGAACAGCTTCGCGAACATCGGCAGCAACGGTTGCGTGGCGTAGAGATTGAGGAACGCGGCGATGCCGGCCAGCGTCACCGCGATGACACCAGCGGCGGACGCCGAAGAGGCGGCAGCGGCAGCCGCTTCGTATCGTTCCGCGGCTGCG
>JADGOA010000352.1 GCA_017883215.1 Thermoanaerobaculia bacterium
CTCCTCTCCCGCCGAAGCAAATTAGCCGCGCTGCCTGATACGATGCTTCACATACTTTCGACAATCAGGAGGTCCACAGTGAACACTCGCACGCGGACGATTCTCGCTGTCCTTGTAGTTTTCGCTCTCCTCGCCGCCACAGCGGCCTTCGCCGCCGATGGCAAGGCGCAGGGCACCATCACGGTCAATGGAAAAACGACGAAGCTCTCGTACGCGTACGCGCGAGCGGTGCCGGGCTTCTTTGACAAGAAGAAGGAAGACGTCGAGGTCATTCTGAGCGACGTCCCGCTGGAGGGCAAAGCGCTCGAGGACCAGTTCGAGCGCATGCACATGGCCGCCGACGGCAAGCTCCACACCTTCGAAATCACCGTCAACGCGGACGCCAGCCCGATCTCGACGTCGTTCAATCACAACGGATTCAAGGGCCCGAGCCCGAGCGGGCTTTCATCCGACGACGTGTTCACGAAGAAGACGTTCGACGGGAAGACCGTCGACGCCAGCTACAAGAGTGCCAAACAACACGAGTTCTTCGGGAACACCTATGCGTTCGACGTCTCGTTCCGAGCCGAAATCACCCGCAAGGCGAAGCCCGTGCCTCCGACAGCGGCAGAGACAGCGGCCGCCCAGAAGAGCCCACAGGCGAAGGTCTACGCCGACTTCATGAAAGCAATCCAGAAGGAAGACCTCGGGGCGATGCGTAAGCTCATGACCAAAGAGCAGGCGAAGAACCTCGACAGCCCGGATGCGAAGAAGATGGTCGGGATGATCAAGGCGATGGCCGCGACGGACGTCAAGGTCCTCAAGGTCGTCGAGAAGGGCGACACGGCGGAGTTGACCGTCAGCGGAAAACAGGACGGCAGCCTCGCGAATGGCGTCGTGCACATGGCCAAAGAGGATGGCGCGTGGAAGGTCCAGCGGGAGGAGTGGCCCTGACCGCTACCGTCAATACAGGGCGGGGTGGGGATCGGGTCTTCGATTGGCGGTGGTGCGCGCGGGCGTCAGATGGCTAACTATTGTGTATTCAAGTAGTTCCTTCGTTCTGCGCTGCCCATGCGACCGCCAATCGAAGACCCGACCCTACACCCTCTACGAAATCGAAAAACGTGACGACGGGCCCTTGCTCCGAACCTTCTTTTCAGATCTTTCCAACGCCGGACCGAAGCCCCGACCCTATTCCCGTACCCTTCGATCACCCGACAGTTCATTCCCGTCGTTTTCGTATACTCCTCCGCTGATCAACGCTACGCGGGTCCGCAGTCTGCAGGAGCGCAATGTCGAACGTCAGCGAACGCGATTTTGACTACGTGGTGATCGGATCCGGGTTCGGCGGCTCGGTGTCCGCTCTCCGCCTCGCCGAGAAGGGCTATCGCGTGGCCGTTCTCGAAAAAGGGAAGCGCTACCGGACCGAGGACTTTCCACCGACGAACTGGAACCTGCGCCGCTATCTCTGGCTGCCGCAACTCGGCCTTTACGGGATCCAGATGCTGACGCTGTTCAGGCATGTGCTGGTCCTGCATGGCGGCGGAGTCGGTGGCGGAAGCCTCGTGTACGCGAACCAGCTCCTGGTTCCGCCGGACGAGGTCTTCACGAAACCGGAGTGGGGTCCGGGCGACTGGAAAACGAAGCTCGCGCCTCACTACGAGACGGCGCGCCGGATGTTAGGCGCAACTCCCTCGCCTCGCGTGGGTCACGCGGACGAAGTGCTGCGGAAGGTGGGCATCGATCTCCGCGGCAGGGACACGTTCCACCGCAACGACGTGGGAGTCTATTTCGGCGAGCCGGACAAGAAAGTTCCCGATCCGTTCTTCGGCGGCGCCGGCCCCGAGCGCGTCGGATGCACGTTCTGCGGCGCATGCATGATCGGCTGCCCGGTCGGCGCGAAGAACACTCTCGACAAGAACTATCTCCATCTCGCGGAGCGGCTCGGTGTGCGCATCATTCCGGAGACCGAGGTCACCGGAGTCAGGCCGCTCGACAACGGCTACGAAATTGCGACCCGCCGCTCGGTCGGCCTGCTCCACCCGAAGGACCGTTTCACTGCACGAGGCGTCATTTTCTCGGGTGGTGTGATGGGATCCGTGAAACTTCTCATGAAGTGCAAGCAGCAGGGCATGCTGCCCAGCCTCTCAGACCGGCTGGGGCATTTCGTGCGCACCAATTCGGAGGCGATCCTGACGGTCGACTCGAGAGATCGTTCGAAGAACTGGAACGACCAGATCGCGATCACCTCCGGAATCTACGCGGACGACTCGACCCACATCGAGATCGTCCGCTACAACAAAGGATCGGATGCGCTCTTCGGGCTCCTTACACTCCTTACCGACGGAGGAGGCCGGGTCCCGCGGCAGCTTCGGTTCCTCGGCAACGTGCTGCGCCATCCGCTGCAATTTCTTCGCGCGCTCTGGGTGCCGGGGCAGGCAGCACGAAACTCTGTCGTTCTCGTGATGCAGACGGATGAGAACTATCTGCACCTGAACTATCGCCGTCAGTGGTGGCGGATCGGTGGATTCGGGATGAGTTCAGAAGTGCCGGAGGGGCAGCAGCGGATCAAGTCGTACATTCCGATCGCCAACGAAGTGGCGCGGCGTATGGCCGCGAAGATGAAGGGAACTCCGAAGAGCGGCTGGACCGAGGTGATGCTGAATGCACCCACAACCGCGCACATCCTCGGCGGCTGCAACATGGCCGCGTCGCCCGAAAACGGAGTGGTGGGATTCAACGGTGAGGTTTTCGGTTATCCGAATATGTTCGTGGCGGATGGTTCGGTCGTTCCTGCCAATCTCGGTGTGAATCCGAGCCTGACCATCACGGCTCTGTCGGAATACATCATGTCCCAGGTGCCGGCAAAGGTGCGAATTGGGGTCAAAGCTTCTTTCGTCCGTAGAAGCCGACGAAAGAAGCCCGGCGTGCCCTCTCGCTCTGGCCGAGCGGCAGACACTCCGGGCAAGTCCGGAGACTGAAGGGCGACCAACCGTGGTTTTCGACGTAGCGTGGCGTTGCGCGCCGGCCGGTGAGGCAGACCTCGGCCGCGCGGCGAGAACGAATTAGGGTCTCCAGCTGGCAGGTCTCCAGTATCGCTCGGCCTTTTCTACGGCCGTAGCGTGATTCGATCAAGAGTTTCCGTTCCGAGGAGGTTTGTGACGTTTGAAGACCAGGCCCCGTCGACTACGTCGAACTATCTCCGGATCCAGCGCTTCCGACGAACGTACATGCCCCGCCCACGCGGCATCCAGCGGGCAACCTCGGCGCTGACGCGGTGGCCCGCCTCCAGCGCTTCTTCGTTGCTCGCGCCCGCTGCGGCCAGCGACGAGTAGACGGCTTGCGCGGCTTCCGCCACCAGTCCCGCAGCCAGTCCATCGTCAGCGACGTGTGGCATCAACACGTCGAGCACGGCCGTAGCTGCCGCGGCCGCAACATCTACCGCGGACGGGACGGCGGCATTCGATCGCGCGCTCGATTTCCCGCGCGCAGGGCCGAACTCGCTCTCCGGTAGCAGCGACGCGGGGACGAGTACGCGAAGCGACCTCGCTGCGCCCGGCAGACGCGAGAGCAGCCCGCGTGCGCACAACGTTTTGATCATGTTGTTCACGCTCGGCGGGGTCGTGCCGAAGTGAGCACCGATCTCCTCAAAAGAAGGCGCTACGCCGAACTTCTGCGTGTAGCGGTGAATGAAGGTCAGATACTCTCCCTGGCGCGCGGTAAATATGGAGGCCATGCGGAATGAAGGATAGCGCAGAGCCGCGGCATGATGCTCCATACCTGAACGAAGGGTCGCCGACTTCACGTCAAGGGGGCCGGCGTCGCCGCTCCTGAGCATCATCGCGCCGAAGTAGTCCGGCTGCCGCATGCGGGTGGTTGCCGTGGTCTTCATGGCGCCGTGCCGGCGCCGCATCTGGAAGTACTGTTCCGATGAGCATCTCTTCGGTGATCCGTGTCGCGTGCGCGTCGTGTCAGATGGAGACATCTATCGGATCCTTGCGATGCAGCGACCGAGCGGGCCGTGTCG